>NZ_JBQOUY010000034.1:0-20426 GCF_052216985.1 Acidaminococcus nyctereutis | reverse complement strand
TGCGGAGATGATGGCATCTAATACGCCGTCTGAACTGAGAAGAGCCGCTATCCGGCAGCAAAATATGGCGGCAGCATAGTGTTTTGAATACCTAAAGGAAATTTACACACAAATATGGACTTGACTGTGAAAAAGGGCTGCTGTAAAGCAGCCCCTTGAACAATCCCCGGAGATATGGTATAATTCTCCTGTTCAATGCTACTGTAGCTCAGCTGGTAGAGCATCTCATTCGTAATGAGAGGGTCGTAGGTTCGAATCCTATCAGTAGCTCCAACATGTCCTACAGCCCTGTCACTTTGGTGGCGGGCTTTTTTGCGTTTGACATCTTTCCCAAAATTCGGCATAATGAAAAATAAACTGTTCAGGAGGTGCTCCTGCTGTGGCCCAAATCCTGCTGCCCCTGTTCCTGTTCTGCGTGTCCCTGCTGCCGGCGGCCTATCTCCGCTATTACCCTTTCCGGTCCATTGTACGGCCTTCCACCCGCCATTTCCTGCTGTGCGGGCATTTGTACATTTTCCTGTTCGAATTTGTCCTGCTGGCCGGTCTTTTTGGCCGGGGGCTCATGAAATTTGAAACCGGCACCTTCCAGTTCCTGTATTATTTCTGCTATCTGCCCTATCTGCTGCTGCTGGTGTTCACCGTCCGGCCTTTCTGGCTCCGGCATCTGTTCGTACTGGGGCTCCAGGCCATTTACATGATCCTTATCCATACCCTGTGTCTGGAAATCTTCAAATTGTTCCTGCCGGAGGCCTGGCATACCAACCGGGTCCTGCCCTATTTCTCTCTGTATCTGGGGCTGTTCCTGCTGAGGATGCCCCTGGCCCTGAAGGTATTGGGAAAACTGTTTACCCGGGAACAGCTTACATCCCCCCGGCCTGCTTTCTGGACCTGGCTGGGGCCCATTCCGCTCCTGCTGTGCTACTACCATGCCAATCAGGGCTATTTCATCCTGGATCCGGAGACTCTGTTCCATCCTTTTTTTCAGTTGTATATCCTGATTACCCTGGGGATGCTGGTGAGTGTGGCTTTGCTGCTGGTCTGGTCTCTTCAGGGAGGGTTTCGGCAGACCCAGACCATGCTCCAGGTGAAGGAACAGAACCTCCGGCTCCAGGGTCAGCTGAATGTCCTGAACGATTACGCGGCCGCGCTCCGGAAAGAACAGCAGGAACTGGCCATCCTCCGGCATGACAGCCGTCATCAGCTGCGCCTTCTGGGGGAATTGGCGGAGAACGCGCAGTTTGGGGAAGCGGAAAAGCATCTGCTGAAGCTGCGGAAAGAGGTGGCGGATAAATGAGCCCGCTTTTTGAAACCATTTTGGGCCCGTTGGTCTTTGTGCTGATCTTCCAGCCCTTTTACCTGCTCCAGATCCTTCCCTTCTGGAATTTTCTGGAGCCTGACCAGAAAAAATTCATCCGGAACGGCTGGCTGCTCCTGTTTTTCCTGGACGTGGGGCTGACCATGGGACTGGTCCGGTCCGGTGTTTTTTCTTCCATTCCCCGGGCCTACTGGGCCTGCGGCTATATCATCTGGATTCCCCAGTTCCTGCTGAGTTTTTTGACCACCCGGAAGTACTGGGTGGGCCATCTGTTCATCCTCTCTTTCCGGGTCCTGCTTTCCAGCTGTTTTTATACTTTTCTCCGGCACTTTTTTCTGTATTTCTGGCCGGAAAGCGCCTTTTCTTCCATGTATTTCTGGCAGATTTTATTCTATGGAGCAGAATGCCTGCTGATTTTCCCCTTTGTCCTCCGGTTCCTGACCCGGACCTTCAGCCATTTCCGGGAGGCTGCGGCCCGTCGGTACTGGCGGCTGACGGCACTGATCCCCATGGTGCTGGCAGGAGGAACCCTGTATGTGAGCGTGTACGATTCCCAGGAACGGTATTTCGATCTGCTGGAAGCCCGGATCCTTCTGCTGCTGATAACGGTGCTGATCATGGCCAGTATCCGCACGGCCCAACAGGAAGTTTATGACGAAATCAGCGCCCGGGAAGAAAAACACCAGCTGGAGCAGCAGGTGGTGTCCGCGGCCAACTATGTAAAAATGTCAAAAGAATCCCGGCAGCGGCTGGAAGCCATCTACCGGGAAAAACGGGACCATCTGGATCAGCTGCTGGACCTGGTCCGGCGGAAGGACCGGGTGGGCGTGCTGACTTATATCGAAGAACTGGGAGAAGAATTCAACAGCACCAAACTGCCCCAGTACTGCCGGAATCCCCTGATCAATGCGGCCCTGACCGTGTATCTCTCCCGGGCACAGGAAGAAGGGATCCCCACCACCGTTTCCGTGGACCTGCCCCAGGATCTGGCCTGCAGCGGGGATCTGTCCATTGTGCTGTCCAATCTGGTGGAAAACGCCCTGATTGCCAGTGGAAAGCAGCCGGAAGACCGGCGGCACATCACCGTCCTGGCCCTGCGCCAGGGGAGTGTGGTGAATATCCTGGTGAAGAATCTTTTCGATACCCCGGTGCCTATGGACGAAGAGGGCCTGCCGGTGACCACCGTAAAGGGCCACGGCATCGGCATGAAATCCCTGGCTCGGTTCCGGGAAAAATACGGAGCCAGTGTCCTGTGCCAGCAGAAAGAAGGCTGGTTCCTCACCTATCTCCAGGTGGATCTGGGGGCGAAGGGGGTTGGAGATTAGAGGGGTTGTTGCACGTCCTGTGCAACAACCCCTCTTTTATTTCGGTGCAAACATATACTGAAAATACTGCTCCTGGAAATCCCGGTATTTCCTTTTGCCCAGGGGGATCTGGTGGCCCTGGATCTCCACGTAGTCGGTTTTGATCATGTGGATGGCGGAAAGGTTCACCAGGTAGCCTTTGTTGGGGGACACGAACTGGCCCGGGGCGATTTTGTCCAGATCCGCCTTCATGTCCTGCCCGGATTTCCGGGTTTCCAGGGTACTCCCGTCAGCCAGGTACACTGCCAGTACATGGCCGTGGCTTTCCAGGAACAGGATCTGGGCGATTTCCTCCACCCGGACGCCCCCTCCCACCAGCCGGAAAATCATCTTGGCGCTGTTCCGCTGGCGGATGTAGGCAATGGCCCGGTCCATGGCCTTGGAGAACTGGGCTTGGGTAAAGGGCTTCAGAAGATAATCCGTGGCTTTCACCTCAAAAGCTTCTACGGCGAATTCGTCGCTGGTGGTGAGGAAAATGATCTCCGCCCGGCTGTGGTGGTCCCGGAGTTCCCGGGCCACGTCGGTGCCCAAAATCCCGGGCATGCACACATCCAAAAGTACGATATCGAAGAAATCCCCTTTGTCCACCGCTTCTATAAAAGCGAAGGCGTTTTCAAAAGTCTGATAGTCTACATGCTCTTTGCGGTTCTGGAAGTATTTCTCTGAAGCTTCCCGGATCTTCTGGATCTGGTCCTGCTGATCATCACAAATGGCAATATGCAGCATGCTGTTCACTTCCTTTCCATGAGTCTGTATCGATTCACTCACCTCTATTATAGCCAGTCCGGACAGGTTTGGAAAATTTCTGCCCTGAAAGGGCGGTTTTTTTGCATAAAAAGAAAAATCAAATGTCTTTGAAGAGAGAACAAAGAAAAAGAAAACTCAGAAAAATATTTTCAGGCCAAAAAATGACCTTTTCGTGATTTTCAGGAAAAAAGTGTTGGAATCCATGGTATTCTTTAGCAGAACAAAGGGGAAGAGGTTCTGGACGCGAACTTCCTTCCCAAAGTAATACACTGGCTTCCCGTATAAACTTCCAAATGATTCAAATGAGAACGATTCAAGAAAACTGAAGAGTGAAGCAAATCGTATGATGCATACGGACGAACGTTCTTATACAAAAGCATACTCCTGAAAATCAAAAGAGTATGCCAAAGAATCATTTGGATTTTCAGGGAGAAGGGGAAACTGGAAGAAACCGGGCGGACCAGAGCGCGCATGGGAAACCCACCAAAAAATGCATGAAAATGAAAAGTGCAGGAGAGTTCAAGAAAAGGGGTGTGGCTTTATGAACAGGATTTATAAAGTGATCTGGAACAAAACACGGGGTATGTACATGGTGGTTTCCGAACTGGCCAAAGGCCAGTCCAAGGATGGACGCCGGGCCGTGGGACGGAAAAAAGTGGCACAGACCGCTGCGGCTCTGGCCGTATTTTTCAGTATTGTCTCTATGAGAGGGACGTCTTATGCGGCGGGCATTACCATTGGGTCGGCTACAGTGACGGATTCCAGCGGAAATACGGTAACTGTATTTACCGGTAATTCTTCGGCTGCCAGTGCTGTTGAAGCAGCTGTGGAATTGACGGTGCCTTACAACTCCAAACAAATCGGTATTTTGCAAGATGCTGTGCAGAGTGTGGAAGATGAATTAGCCCAGCATCAGAATATTATTGATAACTTGGGAACGGATAAACTGACCCTTTCTGCTAACAATACCTTACAGAAAGAAAGCTATGACAGTGCTACCAAAACCACAACGAAGACAGATGTAACGGGGTTGAACGTTGGTGGTCCGATTTCTGCAGAATCAGGAAAGATTACCAACTCCCTTGAAGTGGGCCATAATGTTAACGTAGGTGGTGCTGTCAATGCAGGCAGCCTGAACAGCCGTGGCAACCTGAACGTAGATGGCAATGCTCTGGTCAAAGGTACCTTGACTTCCCAGTCTACCATCAACGGTAACGAAATCGTTTCCCAGACCCATATTACCGCTAATAAAAAAGTCGTCGGCATGCAGGGCGTCGTGGATAATACCCTTACCAGCGGGAATTATGTAACGGCCGGCAATACGGTAGGTGAAAATATCGTTGCGCTGGATACGCAGGTCAAAGCCAATGCGGATGCTATCACTGCCGAAGCAACAGCCCGTGAAGCCGCTGATACGGCTCTTACCAAGCGGATCGCTGCTGAAGAAACGGATCGTGCGGAAACCGATACTGCTCTGCAGAACGCTATCGACAAAGAAGCGGCAGAACGTAAGGCCGCGGATACGACGTTACAGACGAATATCGATCATGAAGCGGCGGCCCGGGCAGCAGCCGATGCGGCTCTCGACTCCCGGACTACGGCTCTGGAAGATAAGACCGAAGCCATCACCTATGACAAGGATTCCAAGACGGTTATGGTGGACGGCAAGCTTACCGCTACCGAAGGCATCACCGATGGTACGACGCAGGATGGCCAGTATGTGAAGGCTGATCACTATGTAGGCCAGAACCTGAATGCTCTGGACCAGGGCCTGCAGGCAGAAACTTCGGCCCGTGTGGCAGCGGATACGAAACTGGTGGAAGCCGTCAACAGCGGACTGAGCCTGAGCAACGACAATGTTCTGCAAAAGAACACCACTACCATTGACGCCCAGGGCAACGTGACCACCTCCAAGACCGATGCCAATGAAATGATCCTGAACAAGGGTAATGACAACCAGATTACTCTAAACGAAAAGGGCATCAAGGTTGGCACCAACAGCAGTGTGATGGATGCGAACGGCGTCTACACCGGCGGCGATGACTATGATAAAGCCCAGGCGGCTATGAGTGCTGACGGCAGCATCAAAGGGGCCGGTGGGAAGTTTACCGTAGATAAAGATGGAAATGTCACTTCTAAGGCAACCATTACCGGCGAAACAGTAACCGACGGTAAGGGTGCTTCCATGAGCAACGGAACGGTAACCGGTAAGACACTGACCGATGGGATTGCTACCATCACCAATGGCAACATCAACACCAGTGGTTCCATTACCGGCGGTACCGTAACTTCCACGGGCAACATCTCCGCAGTGGGTGATATCCACGCAGGCGGCGCCATTACGGGAGCCAGCGCTTCCATCCAGGGCGCTCTCACAGCAGGCAGCGCCACCATTACCGGTGACCTGACCGCCGGCGGCGCTATCCAGGGTAAGAGCATCTCCGATGGTACGGCAACTATGCAGAATGGCAACCTCACTGGTGTGAAGAACCTGAGCGCTGAAACCATTACCACCAGCGGTGATGCCACCATCGGCGGCGACCTGACGGTCAACGGCAAGCTGAATGTGGATGAAATCGACCTGACCAAGAACGGCATTGTAGAGGACAACAACGTAACGGCCAGCACGAAAGTGGCAGCCGGTGAAATCACCTCCTACAAGAAAGCCACCAGCACCAAAGATGGCAGCGAAAAAGAAAGCGCCATCGATTATGATGAAAATGGGACTTCCACCTGGGCGAAATCTACCGACGCAGATGGAAACTGGAAGAAAAGTACCCTGACTGTGGAAGGCAGTGATGTGACTTCCAAGGTTGTGGATTCTGACAAGAACAGCAATGAGTCCAAACAAACTTCCACAGAATCCAGCGACGTGGTGAAGGATGCCGATGGCAATACTTCCACCTTCAGCCAGAGAGTCAAAGAGATCCTCCAGGAAATCAAAAACGCATCCGGCGATACGTTGACCAAGGTCGAACAGACGGATACGGCCATTACCAGCCAGATCGGTGACGGTTCTGCCGTAAAGAGCGAAATGACGGCTGACGGCATTACCAATACGGCTGTGGGCGGAACCATTACGAATTCTGCCAAAGATCTGGTGAATACTGCCACCGGCGATATGACCAATACCGTAGGCGGCAAGATGATGAACGATGTGACCGGCGACATGGAAAACAAAGTCGGCGGAAACCTGACCACTACGGTGGGCGGCAATGAAACCCATACGGTAGGCGGGACCGTGACCGAAACTGTGACCGGCGACAGCAGCCTGAGCGCCCAAAACATCACCAACACGGTTTCTGAAACCTTGAGCAACAGTGCCAAGAACATCACCAACACCGCAGCGGAAAAACTCAGCAATTCCGCAGCGGAAATCGAAAATACGGCTTCTAAGTCCATTACGGACAAAGTAGGTGACAACGTGAGCCTGACCATGACCACCAGCCAGATCAAGGAATCTGTGGTGGATGGAGCCAACAGCAACACTTCTACCAAGACGGCCTCCAAGGATATGAACATTGTTACCGATGGGACCAGCACCAGTACCCTGAGTCAGCTGACCGGCAGTGTGAACACGTCCCTGAAGGAAGTGGACAGCAGCGGCAATTCCGTGAAGTCCCTGAACAATGTGCAGACCGTTTCTGAAGACACCACCAAGATCACCGATACTGCCAGCGGCGACTTCTCCAGCCGCAGCCAGAAGGCCAACGGCTTCACCAGCCAGGTGAAGAACAATAGCGGCGGATCCAACACGGTGACGGATACGGCTACCACTTCGGAACAGAAGCTGGTCAGCGGGAACATCATCGACATCCTGAAGGATGCGGAAACCGGGTATGTGAATACCACCGTAAGCTCTGGGACTGGCGACGATGCTACCAGCACCAGCGTGAAGCAGGGGACTGCTGACATCACCAACACCGCTAAACAGGGGACCATCACCAACGAGGCCAAGAACCTGGTGAACAAGGCGGAAGAAAAACTGTCCAACAGTGCGGCAGAAATCGAAAACATCGCAACCACCAGCATCAAGGATGTGGTGGGCAAGAGCACGGTGACCACCACGGATACCGGGACCACCTTTGAAAATACCGATCATACAGCGGCTATTGGAGAAGGATCCATCACCCAGACCACCATTTCCGGGAACACCCTGGAAACCGGCAAAGCAACGGCGGACTATGTGGATGTGAACAAAGACCTGACCGTAAAGGGAGATTCCGATCTTCAGGGCAACGCCACGGTAGGCAAAGACCTGAATGTGAAGGGCAACACCCAGCTAGATGGAAATCTGGACGTGAAGGGTAGCACCAAGTTGGATGGCACCCTGGAAGTGGCTGGCAAGTCCACCTTCAAGGATGACGTCACTATGGAAAAGAACCTGGATGTGAAGGGTACCACCACCACTGAGAAACTGGTGGTGAAGAGCGGAGCTACCATCACTGGCGGCACCACCACCGATACCCTCCATGTAACCAGCACTGCCACCTTCGACGGTATGGTAACCTTCAAGGATGCTGTATCCATGGAAAAGGATCTCACTGTAGACGGCAGCGCCACTGTGGCCGGCGATGTAACGGCTAAGTCCTACAAGGTCGGCGACAAGACCTACATTGACGAAAACGGCATCAATGCCAACGGCCAGAAGATCACCAACGTGGCGGACGGGACCGTTGCTGAAGGCAGCACCGATGCAGTGAACGGCGGTCAACTCAATGCCACCAACCAGCGTGTGACCACCGTGGAAAACCGGATGGACGGGGTAGAAAACCGTATGGACCGGGTAGAAAATCGGGTGGACAACCTGGATAACCGGATCGACAAGGTAGGGGCTAACGCAGCCGCTATGGCCAACCTGCATCCCATGGATTTCGATGAAGACTCCAAGGTCAGCGTGGCGGCAGCTGTAGGTAACTACCGCAGCGAAACCGCTGGGGCCCTGGGCGTGTTCTACCGGCCCACCGACCGGGTGATGATGAATGTTTCTACTAGCTTCGGCAACGGGGAAAACATGATCGGCGGCGGCGTCTCTTTCAAGCTGGGCAAGAGCAGCAAGCGGCTGGAAAAGGCGGAAGCCACCAACGCCGCCCTGGCCAAACAGGTGACCAACCTGCAGAACCGGCTGGATGCCCTGCTGGGCGTGTTGAACCCCAGCCTGTCCAAGGACTTCCCGGATGTACCGGCCAACCACTGGGCTTATGAAGCCGTAAGCCGGCTAGCAGGCAACGACATCGTCCAGGGATACGAAGACGGCAAGTATCACGGCGAACGGACTATGACCCGGTATGAAATGGCGGAAATCATCTACAACGCCCTGTCCAAAGGGGCCAAGGCAGAAGCCAAACTGGTGGAAGAATTCCGGCCGGAACTCCAGGCAATGGCTGCTCAAAGAAAAGCGTAACCATCTCCCCAGATGCTACCCACACCCCCTTTGAGCATACCATACAGCAAAACACCCCCCTCGCAGCGATGCGAGGGGGGTGTTTTTACAGCATTTTCTATTTATTCGATCGTTCCGCCGCCCAGAACGACTTCTCCGTCGTACAGTACGGCGGCCTGGCCGGGGGTGATGGCCCGCTGGGGTTCGTCGAATTGGACGGTGAAGGTATCCTTTCCGGTGGGGGTCACGGTGGCGGGCTGGGCGTCCTGACGGTACCGGACTTTTACCTGGCACCGGACGGGGCCTTCCGGCACTTTACCGCTGATCCAGTTGGCGTCCCGGACCTTTGCCTCCCGGCTGAACAGGGCCTCGCTGGGGCCCACAATGACGGCGTTCTTTGCCGGGTCGATCTTCACCACATACAGGGGATAATCGGGCTGGTTCAGGCCTAACTTCTTGTGCTGGCCCAGGGTGTAATAGATGATCCCTTTGTGCTGGCCGATCACCTTTCCTTCCAGATCCAGGAAGGGCCCGGGCTGGGGCTTGTAGTCTAGGATCCGCTGGACCGCATCGGTGTACTGGCCGTTGGGCACGAAACAGATGTCCTGGCTGTCAGGCTTCTGGGAATTGATGAAGCCGTTTTCCGTGGCGATTTCCCGGGTATGGGTCTTGTGGTATGCCCCCAGAGGGAACTGGGTATGGGCCAGCTGGTCCTGGGTCAGGCTGTAGAGCACGTAGCTCTGGTCCTTGGCCGGGTCTTCAGCCCGGAGCAGCTGGTACTTTCCCTCTGGGGTCTTTTTGATCCGGGCATAGTGGCCGGTGACCACACAGTCGCAGCCCAGTTCCAAGGCCCGCTGGTACAGGGCTCCGAATTTCAGGAACCGGTTACAGTCGATACAGGGGTTGGGGGTATGGCCCAGGGTGTAGCTCCGGGCGAATTTCTCCATCACATCCTTTTTGAATTCTTCCGTATAGTTGAACACATAGTAGGGCATGTGGAGCCGGGCGGCCACGCTGCGGGCGTCTTCCACGTCGCTGAGGCTGCAGCAGGTCTTGGAACTGCAGCCGGCATCCGGGTTGTTGTACAGTTTCATGGTGCAGCCGATGCAGTCGTACCCTGCATCCTGCATGAGTTTAGCGGCTACGGAGCTGTCCACTCCGCCGCTCATGGCGATCAGTGCTTTCATGGGATTTCCTTTCTTTCAGATCCGGTGTTCCAGCTGGCGCAGACGGCGGACTTCCCGGATGACGGTGGCAGCCATCCATTCCACCTGTTCCTGGGTGATGTCGTCTCCCAGAGAGAACCGGAGGGAGCAGCGGGCTTCTTCCGGGGTGCAGCCCAGGGCCAGGAGTACATGGCTGGGTTCCGGGGAGCCGGAGGCACAGGCAGATCCGGCGGAGACGCAGATCCCGGCCATGCCCAGGACGGGTAGGAGCGCTTCGGCAGGGACACCTGCAAAGGCCAGATTCAGATGACCGGGAAGCCGGGGTACGTTTCCGCTGTGGATCCGGGTGCCGGGGAGGGCCAGGAGCTGCTGTTCCAGAGCGTCCCGGGCATCTGCTATCTTCCGGGCGTTGGTGTCCAGGTTTTTCACCGCTTCTTCCAGGGCGGCAGCCATGCCTACGATGCCCGGCACATTTTCCGTTCCCGCCCGTTTGCCCCGTTCCTGCTCTCCACCGAAAATCAGGCTTTCCAATTCGATACCTCGCCGTGCAAAAAGGAGACCAACCCCTTTGGGTCCATGGAATTTATGGGCAGAACCGGAAAGAAAGTCGATGTCCGTATCTTTCAGGGTCAGAGGAATGTGACCCAGGGCCTGGACGGCGTCGGTGTGGAACAGGGCTCCCCGGGCGTGGGCCAGGGCGGCCAGTTTGGCAATGGGCTGGATGGCGCCGGTTTCATTGTTGGCGGCCATGATGGACACCAGGGCGGTTTTCGGGGTCAGGGCCTGTTCTAGGGTGTCCGGCTCCACCTGGCCTTCTCGGTTAGTCGGCAGCAGGGTCACGGTGAAGCCTTCTGTCTGGAGGGCGTCCAGAGTATGGAGGACGGCGTGGTGCTCGATGGTGCTGGAAATCAGATGGGTGCGGCCGTGCTTCCGGCCCCATGCGGCAGCGGTGCGGAGGATCTGGTTATCGGCTTCACTGCCTCCGGAAGTAAAAGTGATCTCGCTGGGACGGCAGCCCAGCAGCCCGGCGATGGTTTCCCGGGAGCTGATCAGGGCCCGGGAGGCTTCCTGCCCCAGGGGATAGGTACTGGAGGGGTTCCCATATTGTTGGGTAAAATAAGGCAGCATGGCCTCCAGGACCTTGGGCAGGACCCGGGTGGTGGCTGCGTTGTCGGCATAGATAAACATGGTGGTGCTCCTTTGGAAATTAATATCATATCATTATACTACAGGTTGGAAAGAGAGGGAAGGTGGGCTGTGGGACGGATAGCCCTTCGGGCAAAACCATTTTTTCCTTGCATTTATTTCTTCTCCATGCTATACTCTTAAGGCTGTATATATTATATATACTTCTTCTGCCCTCATGGTAGAGGAGCAAATCCAAAGGAGGAGGTGATTTCGTGAATAACTACGAAGTCATGTACATCGTTAAACCGGTAGAAGAGGACGCTTTCAACGCTGTTGTAAAGAAGTTCGATGACCTGCTGGTGGCTAACGGCGCTACGATCGAAAAAACCGATAAGTGGGGCAAAAAACGTTTGGCATATGCTATTCAGGACTTCAATGATGGTCTGTATGTTCTGACCACCTTTGCCGCTGAACCTGCAGCCGTGAAGGAACTGGACCGTGTGATGAAGATTACTGACGATATCCTGCGTCACATGATCATTCGCAAAGGCGAATAAGGAGGCTGGGTGTATGAATCGCATTATCTTGTTGGGCCGTCTCGTACGGGATCCGGAAGTCCGGGTCACTCCTACGGAAAAAACGGTCTGCACCTTTACTCTGGCAGTGGACCGTCCCTTCGCTGCGAAGAACGGTCAACGGGAAGCGGATTTTATCAACATCGTTACATGGAATAAAACCGCTGAATTATGTGGGAACAGTTTGACCAAGGGCCAGAGAGCTCTGGTGGAAGGACGGCTGCAGATCCGCAGCTACGATGGCAAAGACGGGAATAAGCATTATGTGACGGAAGTCATTGCTGACCGTGTGGAGTTCATCGAACGGAAGGGCACCGGCAATCCTGCCGCAGGCCAGCAGAATCCTCCTTCCCAGAATCATCCCTCTCAGGGCGGCTCTGCCGACCCCATGGGCGGATTTGGCTCTGAAGTAGGTTTTGACGAAGAGATCCCATTCTAAAAGGGAGGATAGAGAATAGCTATGATGAAGCGTGAAAGAGGAAATCGGAGACGCAGAAGAAAAGTCTGCTCCTTCTGCGTCGACAAAGTCCAGGAAATCGATTATAAAGATGCAGCCAAGCTGCGCAAGTTCATCACCGAACGGGGCAAGATCCTGCCTCGCCGGATTTCCGGTACCTGTGCAAAACATCAGCGTCAGCTGACCATTGCCATCAAACGTGCCAGAAACGTTGCACTGCTGCCGTTTACTGCAGAATAAGCTGGAGAAGAGAGACAGGCCCCTTGCAGGGTCTGTCTTTTTTTTACCAAATATTGTAAAATAGTAAGGAAACGCTGGAATTTGCTTGTCAGCAGCCGGAGAAAGCCGGCTGTGCCGGCAGTATCTTTTCATGGAGGAAATATGGCTTTGCATTACCATAAAACGTCTTCGCTGGTGGAATCCGGCATCCTGGCGGCGGTGTCCGTCCTTTTTACCCTGGTAGGGAATTACATCCCGGTGCTGGACCTGATCGTCAGCATCCTCTGGCCCCTGCCCATCATCCTCTGCGGACGGCGGAATGGGCTGAAATGGAGCATCCTGTGCCTGTTGGTCACCGGCTGCGTGGTGGCGGTGCTGCTGTCTCCTCTCCAGGCCCTGACCCAGTGCCTGATCCTGGGGCTCATCGGTCTTTTCATGGGCTATGCCATGCGGAAGCAGATGACCCCGGTCCAGACTCTCCTGATGGGGAGCCTAGGTGCGCTGCTTTCCACGGTGCTCAGCGGTCTGACTGCCTACTTCTTCATGCATGTGAATGTGATCGAAGTGTTCTTCCAGTCCATCGATGAATCAGTTTCCATGAGCAGCGAGATCTTCCAGACCCTGGGGATGGGCGGGTTCAGCGAAACCCAGCTGGTCCAGCTGAAAAAAATGTTTGAATTGATCCTGCCGGCTGGGGTGCTGCTCAGTGCTCCCATCACGGCCATTGCTAATTACTGGGCGGCCCGGAAGATCCTGGGACGGCTGGGAGATTATTATCCCTGGTTCCCGCCCTTAGCACTGTGGAAACTGCCCAAGTGGCTGCTGCTGCCTTATGGCATTGGGATGATGCTGATCTTCTTTGGCCAGAACTATCAGGATTCCCTGGTGTACCGGGGCGGGTACACCCTGTACATGATGATGAATATGCTGCTCCTGGTCCAAGGGCTCTGTCTGATCCGCTGGTATGTGGAATACCGTCACTATCCCAGGATCCTGCTTCCTCTGAGCCTGCTGCTGACCTTTACCTTGCCCATTGCCTCTCAGCTGGTGGTGGTGCTGGGGGCCTACGAAATGGTCTTCGATCTGCGGAAGATCCGGAAACCGGGAGCCAACAAGCCTGAATAGAGGGGGAGACTATGGACGACAAATCACGCCGGAACCTGTGGCAGTCAGTGCGCATCGGGGTGGCCCTGCTGGGGTCCGTCCTGGTGGTCTACGGGATTGCGGTGAACCAGGCCATCTGTACGGCCGTAGGGTTCCTTTCCGTACTGTTGGTCTATTACCTGACTTTCCGGAGCAACCGGCTGCGGGAAGCGTGGTTCAATCATTCCATGACTACGGTGGTCCGGAATATCGAACGGGCCAATAATTATGCTTCCCAGCGGATCCCCATCGGGATCGGGGTCTTTGACAAAGAGGGGCATCTCCAGTGGCGGAACCGGCTGTTCAACGAATTCATCGCAGCGGATGTGCCCCTGGCCACCCCCTTTGAAAAAGTCCTGCCGCCTCCGGACAACAATTTTGCCGCCCTGCGGCTGCGGGATGCAGACAAACAGCTCAAGATCGGGGACCGGATCTATAAGATGCTGGTCCGGCGGATTCAGATCACGGACAATCCGGAAGACGATACAGGGCTGGCTCTCTATCTCTCCGATATCACCGACCGGGAACGGCAGAAAAAACGGTACGAGGAAGAGCGGCCGGTGGTGGCCTATGTCCAGTTCGACAACTACGATGACGCCATGAAGGGGCTGAACGAAAACGAACGGGCCAGCCTGATCGTAGACGTGACCAAGGCCATCGGAGGCTGGGTGGAAGAAGTCCACGGCTATTTCCAGAAATATACGGAAGACATGTTCGTAGTGGGCATGAGCCGGAAGGGGCTCACAGACTCTATCAGCAAGAAATTCCAGGTGCTGGACCGGGTCCGGGATATCAAAAGCGGGAACCGGATCAGCCCGACCATCAGTATCGGGGTGGCGGCGGACAGCCGGACCCTGACAGAGCTGAGCCAGAAAGCCCAGGCAGCGTTGGATCTGGCCTTGGGCCGGGGCGGTGATCAGGCAGTGGTCCAGTTAGGGGACGATATGCGCTTCTACGGGGCCCGGGGATCCGTCCAGGCGAAAAATACCCGTGTCCGGGCCCGGATCGTGGCCCAGGCTATCCACGAACTGATGGTCAGTGCGGACCAAGTGTTCATCATGGGCCATGTCAATGAAGATTACGATGCCCTGGGCGCAGCCATCGGGGTGGCCAAAATGGCACTGACCCTGAACAAGAGCTGCTGTATCGTCACCAGCGGGCAGGGGCCTTCTCTGAAGAAGCTGGAAACGGTGTCCAAGGACCAAAGCGACCGCTACCTATCCTTGTTCGTGGATGAAGAAGAAGCGTTGAAACGGATCACCCCGGGGAGCATCCTGGTACTGGTGGACCATCATCGGGCCATGCTCAGTGCGGCTCCCAAGATGCTCCAGGCCATCCGGAGACGGATCATCATCGATCATCACCGGCGGGCGGAAGATGCCATTACCGACGTGATGCTCCAGTATATGGAACCATCTACTTCCTCTACCTGCGAGATGGTCACGGAAATCCTCCAGTATTTTGCAAATAAGCTGCAGCTTTCGGAGGTAGAAGCCACGGCCCTCTATGCAGGGATCTTGGTGGATACGAAAAATTTTGCGGTGCAGACCGGGGAACGGACCTTTGAAGCGGCGGCGTTCCTGCGCCGGAACGGGGCCGACCCCCATATGGTCTCTCTGCTGTTCAAAGATGATGAACATACGGTGCTCACCCGGGCCCGGATCATCACGGAAATGAAACAGCCCTTGCCTGGGCTGGCTGTGGCGGTGCACCAGTGTTCCTGCCAAGATAAGGATACACCGGTGATCGTGGCCCAGGCGGCGGATGAACTGCTGACCATGGATGATATCCGGGCCAGCGTGGTTTTCAGCCAGAATGAGAATGGAGTCAGCATCAGCGCCCGCAGTGACGGATCCGTCAATGTGCAGGTGATGATGGAAGAACTTGGCGGCGGCGGCCATCAGACCGTAGCCGGGGTGCAGGTCAAGGGTGTGACGGCAGAAGAACTGATGCCGAAAGTCCTTGAACTGGCCAAAGAACAAATGAAGGAGAGCGATACAGATGAAAGTAATTCTGCTGCAGGACATCAAGAAGTTGGGTAAAAAAGGCGATATCATCGAAACGGCGGAAGGCTATGGGCGGAACTATCTGATCCCCCGGGGGATGGCAGAAGAAGCGACTTCCCGGAACCTGAACCAAGCCAAACAGGATATGCAGGTGGCCAAACATCGGGCAGCTCAGGCTCATGACGAAGCAGTGATCCTGGCGGCTCAGCTGGAAAAGGTCACTCTGCATATGAAGGTGAAGGTGGGAGCCAACGGCAAGCTGTTCGGTTCCATTGCATCTAAGGATGTGGCAGATGCCCTGCTGACCCAGACGGGGATGGAAGGGGTCGACCGGCGGAAGATCGAGATCCCGGAAACTATCAAGAGTCCGGGCGTGTATACGGCTACGGCGAAACTGCTGCCGGATGTGTCTGCCAAATTCAAGGTTGTCGTAGAAACGGAAGAATAAAATGAACCCACCACCCGCCCAAGGCTGGTCCCCTGCTCTTAAAAAGCGCAGACAGAAAAATGGCTGTCTTGAAAAAAGGGGGACTGCCGCCTCTGCGTAAGCGTGGTGGGTTTCTTATCGAGAAAGGAGGACTGCCCTTTGGAAGAACGTATTCCCCCTCAAAATATCGAGGCGGAACAGAGTGTGCTGGGAGCCATGCTCCTCAGCCGGGAAGCCATCGACAAGGCCGGGGAGATCCTCAGTGAAGGAGATTTTTACCGGCCTGACAATCGGATCATCTTTTCGGCCATCATGGATCTCCACAGTCGCAATGAGGCCGTAGATCTGGTCACCGTCACGGAAGAACTGCGGAAAATGGGGAAGCTGGATGCCATTGGCGGGACGACGGCCATTACGGCTCTCAGCAATGCAGTTCCCACGGCGGCCAATGTGGTGTACCACGCGAAGATCGTGGAAGAAAAAGCCCTGCGGCGGCAGCTGATCAATGCGGCCACGGAAGTGGCGGCCAGCGGCTATGAGGAAGAAGCCGATATCGCCCAGACCATCGATCAGGCAGAACAGAAGATCCTGGCGGTGGCCAACCGGAAACATGCCGGGGGTGTGGTGAAAATCAAGGATATCGTGAAAAGCGCCATGGCCCGGATCGAGGAGCTGTATGATTCTAAGGACGCCTATACCGGACTGCCTACCGGGTTCACAGACTTTGACAAGATGACCAGCGGTCTCCAGCCTTCGGATCTGATCATCGTGGCAGCCCGGCCTTCCATGGGGAAGTCCTCTCTTGTACTGAATATCGCTGAACATGTCGCCCTGAAAGGGGGCAAATCCGTGGCTTTCTTCTCTCTGGAAATGAGCAAGGAGCAGCTGGTCCAGCGGCTCCTTTGTTCCGAGGCAGGGATCGATGCCTCTCGGCTGCGGATCGGCCAGCTCCAGGAAAGCGAATGGCCCAATCTGGTCAGCGCCGCAGATAAGCTCAGCTCGGCGAAGATCATGATGGATGATACGCCAGGGATGACTGCCTTGGAAATGCGTTCCAAAGCTCGCCGCTGGAAGAATGAGAACGGCCTGGACCTGATCATCGTGGACTATCTGCAGCTGATGCAGGGGTCTTCGAAACGAGCCAGTGACAACCGGCAGCAGGAAATGAGTGACATTTCCCGGTCCCTGAAAGGCTTGGCCCGGGAATTGAATGTACCGGTGATCGCCCTATCCCAGCTGAGCCGGAGCGTGGAACAGAGGACCAGCAAACGTCCTATGCTCAGTGACTTGCGGGAATCCGGTGCCTTGGAACAGGATGCAGATATCGTCTGCTTCATCTATCGGGATGACTACTACAATCCGGATACGGAACAGAAAAACGTGGCAGAACTGATCGTGGCTAAGCACCGGAACGGTCCTGTAGGGACGGTGCAGCTGTTCTTCCGGAAAGACATCACCCGGTTCTATGATTTAAGCAAACAGCAGGGATAAAAGAAAAGGTTGCTGCGGGGTAGGGGCAGCAGCCTTTTTTTATCAAACAAAATATACTTGTCATTGCGAAGCGTTCGGCAAAATGATACAATAAAATAGCAGCGGGAACGGTGCGTTCTTGCGTTATGCCATTTTTTGTCTATACCTAAGGAGGAAGTATTGTGATTCCACGTTATACCAGTAAAGAAATGGGTTCCATCTGGACGGAAGAAAACGAAGACCGCAATATTGTCAAAGTTGAAGTCACGGCCTGCGAAGCCATGAATAAACTGGGCATTGT
Organism: Acidaminococcus nyctereutis; assembly: GCF_052216985.1. Lineage (NCBI taxonomy): Bacteria > Bacillati > Bacillota > Negativicutes > Acidaminococcales > Acidaminococcaceae > Acidaminococcus > Acidaminococcus nyctereutis. The sequence continues at coordinate 2,725 of NZ_JBQOUY010000034.1, read as the reverse complement.
TCCGGATGATGCGCTCCATGACATCCAAACCAAGGCGGACTTCGATCTGGACCGGGTCCACGAGATCGAAAAGACCACCAACCATGACATCATTTCTCTGCTTACTTCTGTGGCTGAACATGTGGGCGATGCTTCCAAATATATCCATAAAGGCCTGACCTCCAATGACGTGAAGGATACGGCCATGGGCCTCATGATGAAACATTCCGCAGAGATCCTGATCCGGGAAGAAAAAGAACTCCATGAGATCCTCAAGAGCCAGGCCCAGAAATACCGGCACACCCTGTGCGTGGGCCGTACTCACGGGATCCATGCGGAACCTATGACCTTCGGGCTGAAGTTCCTGCTGTGGATGTCCGAAACAGAACGGAACATCGAACGGCTGGAAATGGCTAAGAAATACATCTCCGTAGGCAAGCTGAGCGGAGCCATCGGGACCTATTCCAACATCGATCCGTTCGTGGAAAAATATGTCTGTGAAAAACTGGGACTGACCCCTGTACCCATTGCCAACCAGGTCGTCCAGAGAGACCGTCATGCCTTCTATCTGAGCACCATCGCCGTGTGCGGCGCCACCCTGGAAAAAATGGCTACGGAAGTCCGTCATCTCCAGCGTACGGAAGTCCGGGAAGCGGAAGAATATTTTGCTCCTGGCCAGAAGGGCTCTTCCGCCATGCCTCACAAACGGAACCCCATCACCTGCGAAAAAATCTGCGGCCTGGCCCGTGTACTCCGGGGCAATGCAGAAGCAGCCATCGAAAACGTGGCCCTGTGGCATGAACGGGATATTTCCCATTCTTCCGTAGAACGGATCATCATCCCTGATTCTACTATCCTGCTGGATCATATGCTCCGGAAGATGAAGGATATCATGGGCAAGATGCTGGTGTATCCGGAAGCTATGCTCCGGGACCTGAACCTGACCGGCGGCCTGATCTACAGCCAGAACCTGCTGATTGCTTTGGTGAGCAAAGGAGTGCTCCGGGAAGACGCTTACAAATGGGTACAGCGGAACGCTATGGCCCGGTGGATGGAAGGAGCCGATTTCAAGACCAATGTGGAAGCGGATCCCGATATCGACAAGTACCTGACCAAGGAAGAAGTCGAAGCCTGCTTCGAACCGAAACATATGCTGAAGCATGTGGATGAAATCTACGCCCGGTTCGGGATGTAACCTGAAAGAAGGAGAAATCTATGTCATCTGTTGTTGTAATCGGCTCCCAGTGGGGGGACGAAGGTAAAGGAAAGATCGTTGACTATCTGGCCCAGCAGGCTGATGCAGTGGTCCGTTATTCCGGCGGTTCCAATGCCGGCCATACGGTGGTGGTCAATGATGTGTCCTACAAACTGCGTCTGCTGCCCAGCGGCATCCTGTATCGGGATAAAACTTGTATCCTGGGCAACGGGGTGGTCATCAATCCCCGTGTAGTGCTCCAGGAAATCGCCGAGATGAAGGCCAAAGGAGTGGATACCAGCAATCTGCTGATCAGCGACCGGGCCCATGTGGTGTTCCCGTACCACGAAAAGCAGGATGAACTCCAGGAAGCAGCTCTGGGGGATGCCAAGATCGGCACCACTAAAGGCGGCATCGGTCCCTGCTATATGGATAAATACGCTCGCACAGGGATCCGGGTCTGCGACCTGATGAACAAAGATATCCTGGCGGAGAAACTGAAACGGAACCTGGCGGCGAAAAATGCCCTGTTCACCAAAGTGTACGGCGCTGAACCGCTGGAATATGAACCCATGCTGAAGGCTTATCTGGAGTATGCGGAAGAACTGCGGCCCCATGTGACTGACACCAGCGTGGCCCTGGGGAATATTTTCGATGCCAACAAGAAAGTCCTGTTCGAAGGAGCCCAGGCTACCTTCCTGGATATCGATTACGGAACCTATCCCTATGTGACTAGCTCCAACCCCACAGCCGGCAACGCAGCTACTGGCAGCGGCGTAGGACCCCGGTTCATCGACCATGTGGTAGGTGTGGTGAAAGCCTATACTACCCGGGTGGGAGAAGGTCCCTTTGTATGCGAACTGTTCGATACCGACGGTCCGGGGACCTATCTCCGGAATACCGGCCATGAATTCGGTACTGTTACCGGACGGCCCCGCCGCTGCGGCTGGCTGGATGCCTTCATGGTGAAATACGCTGCCCGGCTGAACTCCATGGATGCCCTGGCCATTACCCGGCTGGATATCCTGGACGGCCTGGATGAAATCAAGATGTGCACTGGCTGGACCATCGATGGAGAACCCATCCAGCACATCCCGGCTGATCTGAGCATCCTGGCCAAAGCCCAGCCGGTCTACGAAACCTTCAAAGGATGGAAAAAGGACATTTCCGGTGTACGGTCTTATGGGGACCTGCCTCTGGAAGCCCAGTCCTATCTGGCCCGCCTTAGCGAAGTGGTAGGCGTGGAAATCGGTATCGTTTCCGTAGGTCCCAACCGGGATCAGACCTTCTCCCTGAAGGAATTCTTCTGAGAGAAAAAAGAATAATCTCTAAGGCGAAGAAGACCCTTGCGTTTTCTTCGTCTTTTTGCTATAATATACAAGCTTTCTCTTTGAGAAAGCAGCAGACAATACCCTTTGCAACGACGGACTGTTTCAACTGAAACAGAGAAAGAAAAAAGTTGTTGACAAAGATATGGAAATCTGCTAATATGTAATAGCTGTCGCTGAGGCAGCGAGACGAACTTTGAGAACTGAATATTGTTGACAGATG
>NZ_JBQOUY010000033.1:0-20723 GCF_052216985.1 Acidaminococcus nyctereutis | reverse complement strand
ACGTGATCTCCCTCAGTGAATCCCACAACAAGGCCAACATCAACCGGACCCGGGATGAATCCTTCGAAGGCCTGGAAAAGATCGTGAAGGATTTCTCCGGGGACATGGAAGTGTGCCTGGACGTGGCTACCGCCTTCGGCTGCCCCTTCGAAGGGAAGTTCTACGATGTGAAACCGCTGCTGGCCTTCCTGAAACGGGGCCATGACATGGGCATCCGTTCCTTCACCCTGTGCGATACGGTGGGCCTGGCGGATCCGAAACAGGTCCGGGAATTCGTGAAAGCCTCCCTGGAAGAATTCCCAGATTCCCATTTCGAAGTCCACATCCACGATACCCGGGGCATGGGCCTGGTGAATACCCTGGCCGCTGTGGAAGCGGGGATCGCTGGCGTCCAGTCCACCCTGGGCGGCCTGGGCGGCTGCCCCTTCGCACCGGGAGCTTCCGGCAACACCGCTACCGAAGATCTGGTGCTGATGTTCAACGAAATGGGCTACGACACAGGGATCGACTTCGCCAAGATCCTGGCCGCGGCCAAGAAAGAACACGCAGAAGTGGAAGGGAATTATTCCGGCCACAATATCAACATCCAGAACAACACTGGCTGCTGCACGCCTCCTCAGCAGCATAATGAGTAAAAAGGCCTGACGGCTTTAAAGAAAAAGGCTGCTGCACGTAAAGCCATACGTGCAGCAGCCTTTTTGTCATACTTCTTTATACAACCCCATCTTGATATACATCTCCATGATCTGGCTCATGGTGGACAGGTCATTCCGATTGGCATCTACTAGATTGGTAACGCCCAGTTCCGGATGGTTGTGGATATAGGCTACGAACTTATCCACCCGGGCCCGCAGGGGCGCCTCTTGGGCATTTTTTGCCTCTTTCTGCTGATTCCGGATTTCATGCGCCTTCCGGAAATAGCCATGGAAGCGGTCCTGATCGATGGCATAGGCCGTCGGATCAGCATATTTATTGATATCCGGATTCACAGAGCAGACATCTTTCAAGGCTGCCTTGATGGCATTCTTGGCATTCCTCCGGGGATCCGTATCCGCCGCAGCCACTACCCGGCCCAACGAAAAAGTCCCGGCGGTATATTCCTGTCTTCCGTAATCCCAGCCATAGACTGCATAATCCTTTTTATCCACCGTCACTTCTTTGATATGGACAAAAGTGGACGGTGCCACCCCATCCACTTTGGCGCCAAAGGCATTCTGATAATGGTCCACTGAGACTCCGGTCCCTTCCAGCTTCACCCAGACCACCAGGGGGATTTCCGCAGGCTGTACCATGTCAGCGTATTCCTTGGGCGGACGGATATCATTTTCATCCATCCGTTGGATTTTTTTCACATCGAACCGTTTGCTGTAGTTCTTCAGCAAGGTCTCCTCGAATTCCTTCTGTCCAGCCGCCATATCCTCTTCTTTGTTCTGGCACTGGATGACTGCGTCGGCCACCTTGTAGATCAGGCAGACAGAAAGTTTTTTCGGTGTTTCCGCCGCAAAGACAGTCTGACAAAAGAGACAAAGTAGGAATACGAAGACGGTACTGATTTTTTTCATGATCCTTCCTCCCCCATGATACTGACTGCAGGAAATAGACAGCTGCATTTCCGTGCATAATCTGTTTTTATTTTATCACATTTGCAGATGGTAAAAAGAGTGTTTTGTATAGTAAATTCACTTTTCCAAAGAAGCGGGACATTTGTCTTTATAATAACTATACAAGTGCTAATTATTTGTACTTTATATTACATTTTCTTTTTATATTGCCAATAATTCAGCAAGATGCTACAATAAAGTTGCATTGAATTTGAAATTTTCAGAGGAGTTGATTGCCATGGAATTGAAGAAATGGACTGTACTTCTGGCTTTGGGTGCCACTTTGGCAGCTGGGACGGCTTTTGCTGCCGGTTCTCCGGATTCTCCCTTTAAACCGGATGAACAGGTCTATCCTAAAGGGGAACTGTTCACCTTCGACAAACAGGATGTAGCCAAAGGAAAAGGTACGGCTTATGGAAAATTTGCCTTTGCCCGGGATAAAGCAGCTCCGGATTCCGCCATCAAGGAAATTTGCTACCTGACTTTGGAAAAAGGAGCTTCCATCGGCTGCCACAAACATGGGTTCAATGAAGACGCCTATATCATCATTTCCGGGGAAGGGGTCTTTACCGACGGCACCGGGAAAGAAACCCTGGTAAAGGCAGGCGATGTGACCATTGCCCGTCCTGGCCAATCCCACGGCCTGCGCAATGAAAAGGAAACGCCCCTGGTCTTCCTGGATGTCATCGCCCAGAATGACACTTATCTGAAGGACCATCCGGAAGCGGCCCCGAAGAAATAACCCCTATCCGGCCTGGAAGCCTAACCGCCTTCTGCAAAGTAGAAAGGGGCTGTTGCGTAAGCTGACCCCCAATTGTTAGGCCAAAAATCTAACAGTTGGGGGGCAGCTTTTTATGGCAAAACACAGCTATGAATTTAAGAAAAAAATAGTACTGGAATACTTGAACAGTGACGAAGGGTGTATTTCTATTTCACGTAAATTAAGAAACATTTTTATGTTATAAGGCTTAAACCACCTTCTACCAAAACGGAATAGAAAAACCCGGTGCTGCAACACCGGGTTTTTCTTTGTGTCAGATGAACACATTCTTTCGTTTCGCCTGTATTCATTATATCATATGTGAATCGATTTGCAAGATGAAAAGATCTTTGCTCTATATTTCCATTCTTTTTCGTTCGCCTGCCAACTACAAAAATACCCTTGCAGTCTTCCAACCGCAAGGGTACTGACTTTTCATTTGGTGGAGACAAGGAGGATCGAACTCCTGACCTCTTGCATGCCATGCAAGCGCTCTCCCAGCTGAGCTATGCCCCCAAACGACTTCTTAAGTATACCTCAAAGAAAGGTCGCTGTCAACGGCTTTTTTTATTTTTTCACCAAAGTCGTCCATCCGTTTTCCTGGGTGATCTTCCCTTCCTTCATCAGCCGCCCCAGGGCCCGTTTAAATGCGGCCTTGGAAATGCCGAAGGCATCTTTGATGATTTCCGGGGGAGTGGCATCGCTGTAGGGCATGGTGCCTTGACGCTTTTCCAGAAGGGCCAGGATCCGTTCGCTGTCGGTAACCATGGCTTTTTCCTTCACTTCCCGGAGGGATAGGTCCACCCGGCCGTCTTCCCGGACGAAAGTGACCCGTCCAGTGACCTTCTGGCCGAAATCCAAACGTCCGCTGGGCACTTCGCTCCGGTGGATAAAGGCCAGATACCGCTGGGTCGTCAGGAGGAAGAATCCTTCTGGAAGGATGTTGTAGACGGTGCCGGTGAGTTCATCCCCCACCTTCACATCCTTGGCTGGCACAGAAGCCCGGATCATATCCTCTTCCACCCGCATGGTCACAGCCTGGCGGCCGCTCTTGTCCCGATAGAGCTTCACCCACACCAGCTGCCCTGGGGACACATGGCCCCGCATCTCGCTGTAGGGCAGGAATACCCCCCGTTCAGCGCCGATATCCACGAATCCCCCCTGCCGGGTGACGGACAGGACCTTCACATAGCCCAGCTGTCCTTCCCGCATCTTGGGGAGCTTCATGCTGGCGGTCATCCGGCCCTTAGCATCCAGGTACAAGTAGACTTTGACTTTGTCCCCCACTTTCACCGGGCTGGTCTGCTGATGCTGGTGGAGCAGGATGTCATCGGAGGTACTGCCCGTACCGGCATCCAGGAAAGCGCCAGCTTCCCCCAGCCGGGCCACGGTCATTTCGCACACATCCCCCACCCGGTACCGGCCCACGGTCTTGACGGTCACCGGTCCATTGCCTTTTTTCATGCTTCTGTCTCCGTATAGCTTTCACTGGGAGCATCTGCCCACAGCTGTTCCAGGTTGTAGAAATTCCGCTGGGATTCCTGGAACACATGGGCCACACAATCGCCGTAATCCAGGAGTATCCAGTTTCCTTCACTATAGCCCTCCTTATGGGCCGGCAGCTTCCCTTCCTGGGCCAGTTTGTCTTCGATGCCGTCCGCAATGGCCCGCACCTGGGTGGTGCTGGGAGCCGAGCAGATCATGAAGTAGTCAGTCACGGAAGACAATCCTTCCATGTTCAGCAGCAGGATATCCCGTGCTTTTTTGTCCGCAGCAGCCGCTGCGATTTTGTTGGCCAGTTCTTTTCCGGTCATTTTCATCCTTCCTTTCAAAAAACTTTATATTTTCGTTTCACAGAACGTCCTTGGTTCAGATACTGGGGATCCGCTTGTGGGGGATTTTCAGTTCATCCAGGGTGGCCGCCACTTTGGAAGGAGTGGTGACCCAATAGCTGACGCCGCCGATATCCCCGAAATCCCCTTTCAGGCTGGCGCTCTTCACGCCCCCGTCGCCGAAGAGCCGTAGGCAGTTGGCCGCCTTCACCATCTGGATGAAGGTCATATCCGTCTTCACATATTCCGATGCCGTGCCGATAATCATGGGCAGCTTCACCATGTTCCCCACGGTGAAGGCCTGTTTGGCCAGGGCTTTCATGAATTTCTGCTGCCGTTCCACCCGTCCGATGTCCCCCATTTCATCATGGCGGAACCGGACGTATTCCCCGGCTTTTTCTCCGTTGAGATGCTGCTTGCCCTTCTTCAGATGGATTTTCAGGTCCGCATAGGGATCTTCATAGTCCATATTCTGTTCCACGTCCAGATCCACGCCGCCCAGCATATCCACCACTTTAATGAAGCCCTGCCAGTCCACCTGCATATAATGGTTGACGGGAACCTGCAGCAGGTTCGCTACCGTACGCTTGGCCAGGGGCACCCCGCCATAGGCATAGGCCGCGTTGATCTTGTCGTGGCCCCGCCGGCCAGGGATGGTCACCCGGGTATCCCGGGGCAGGCTCAGGACGGAGACCTGGCTGTTTTCCGGATCGAAGCTCACCAGCAGCATGGCATCCGTCCGCTTAGGTACATCCTTGTCGAAGTCTTCACTGTCCCCGTCGTCAGTCCCCAGGAGCAGCACATTGATCCGGTTGGAAAATCCTTCTGTCGTCAGGGCTTCCTGCTGGGTATCGGCCACCTGGGACCGGGGCCGGAAGAATCGGTTGTAGATCCGCATGCCGGCCGCAAAGCAGCTGACCATGAGGAAGAAGAGCAGTACCAGGGAAAAGAACACTCTTCCCTTCCGCAGCCGTTTCTTATAGCGCCGGGTCCCGGGTTTCTTTTGGTCTGTCATATTGTGCTCCTGTCAGTCCTGGTTCTCTTTCTGTTTCAGGGTAAGTTCATTGTAACCGGCCAGGCAATCCGGATGAATCAGCAGACCCTGGTCCAAGAGGTAACTCATGGTATGGATGTATGCTTTCCGCATGCCGTTTTCCAATCCTTTCTCTACTTCTGCCCGCATGGCATCCACTCCGGGGAAATCCCGGTTGGGTTCCACCAGATCCGCCAGATAAATGATCATATCCAGGGGGCTCATATGGGCCGCTCCGGTGGTGTGCCGGCGGATGCTGGAGAGGATGTCCAGATCGGTGACCCCGAATTCGTGCTGGGCATAATAGACGCCCAATTTGGCATGGATCAGGATGGGCTGGTGTTTTTCGATTTCGTCCAGTCCGATGCCCAGTTCAGCGGCTTTGGCAATGAAATCCCTTGTGGGGATCTGCCGCCCGCTGTCATGGAGCAGGCCAGCAATGGCGGCTTTCTGCTCATCCACCCCGTACCGGCGGGCCAGTTTTACAGCGGTTTCACTGACCGCCAGGGTATGGCGGAAGCGTTTGGCTGGCAGTTCCTTTTCCAGCCGGGCTTTCATTTCCTTGATTTCCATGTACATTTCCCCTCCCAAGAAAAAACAGAGAGCCCCTACTGACGGTAGAGGTCTCTCTGTTCGATGTATTCCGCTACTGCCTTAGGTACCATCACATCAACAGGTTCGCTCTTCCGGATCCGGTCCCGGATCTCCGTGGAAGAGAGGTCCAGTTCCGGCGTGTCCACCCAGACTAGATTCCGGAGGCCCTGCCGGGCCAGTCCTTCACTGACTTTCTCCTTCTGCGGAGCGAACCCGGGACGGGCGGCCGCCGCAAAGGTAGCATAATGCATGGCCTCCTGGATATTGTGCCAGGTGGGCAGCTGCTCTGCTGAATCGGCTCCGATGATGAAGTAGAGATCATAGAACCGGTGCCATTTCCGGTGCAGCTGCCGGAGGGTATCGCAGGTGTAGGACACCCCGCCCCGTTCCAGTTCCATCGCAGAAACCGTGTACCGGGGATCTTCCGCAGCAGCCAGGATCGTCATAGCCAGTCGGTCGGCAGGAGGTGAGCAGTGCCAGTCCCTTTTATGGGGCGGGATGGAAGCAGGGATGAACAGGATCCTGTCCAGTTCCAGCTGTTCCAGCATGGCACGGGCGATCATCAGATGACCGTTGTGGATGGGATCGAAGGTCCCTCCAAAGATACCCAGCCGCTGACGGCCCATGTTCTCCACTCTCCTTTGTGATGGTGATACCTGAGTATTATATCAGGGAAAAGAGGTGAAAACAAGGATGAAGCCGTGACAAATGTATGAAGGGGGTGTTGCACGTCCTGTGCAACACCCAGGTCTCGAGTCTCGCGTCTCGGGTCTCGAGCCAAATGAAAAATTTGCAGGCAAATTCCAGAATATATAAAATCAATTTCGCCAACGATAAAGGAATCGTTTCTTTATATGGCACGGTTCGGGTTCTGCACTTTCAAAAAAACCTGGCCGCAGGGCGGGTTCTTTCCAACGGCCCGAGACCCACGACTCGAGACTCGAGACCTCCAAAAGGTGCTGTTGCCACGCAACAGCACTATTCACACAGCATCCGTTTCCGTTCCTTGAAATACACCAAGGTCAGTCCCGCTGCGTCGGCGATAGCCTTCCCTTTGGCGAAATCCCGTCCCACATGTTCCTTATAATGGGCATCGCTGCCCAAGGTGGCGTACTTCCCGCCCAGTTCCCGGAACCGTCTGTACAGTTCCAAAAGAGGCGGGATGGTGCTGTCGTCCCCCAGCCGCCGGGTATTGATTTCCAGGGCCTTGTCCTCCTGGACCAGCAGCTGGAACACCTGGTCCCACAGCTCCGGATGATCTTTGTAATGGAGATTGGGATCCGCATAGGGCATATACCGGCAAATATAGTCGATATGGCCGTAAGAATCGAAATCTGGCTTCCTCTCCAGGCACCGGATGGAATCCTCCAGATACCGGCGGACGGCCTGGTCCTTTGTGAGTCCTTCATAGGTTGTAGGTTCGTACATGTCCAGCCCTTCGAAGCAGTGCATGGACCCCACCACTTCGTCGAAGGGATGGGCCTGGACCATCTTCCGGTCCTCTTCGATGGCCCGGGGCTGGAGCCCCACTTCGATGCCCAGGAGCACCTGGCTGCTGCGGTACGGGCCGTCTTTCTTGAAATAGTCATCGATATCGAACAGGAACATCTCCGGATTGGTGGGATAGTACCGGTCCCAGTGTTCCGTCAGGATGATCCCGATTCCCTGGGCTTTGGCCGCAGCTGCAGCTTCCTGGAGGGTCTGTTCCGCATCGCAGGAATAATCTGCATGGGTATGGGTATCAAACAGCATGGACACACACCTCTTTCCGTCCGTTATACGTTAAAGCGGAATTCCACTACATCCCCGTCCTGCATGATGTAGTCCTTGCCTTCCAGACGCACCAGGCCTTTTTCCTTGGCCGCCTGTTTGGATCCGCACTTCACCAGGTCATCGTAGGAGACGATTTCCGCCCGGATGAAGCCCTTTTCGAAGTCCGTATGGATCTTACCGGCAGCCTGGGGAGCCGTGGACCCCTGGACGATGGTCCAAGCCCGGGATTCCATTTCCCCGGCGGTGAGGAAGGTCTGGAGCCCCAACAGCTTGAACCCGGCTTTAATGAGACGGTCCAGCCCAGCTTCCGTCAGTCCTTCCATTTCCAGATATTCTTTGGCTTCGTCTTCCGGCAGTTCGGCGATTTCTTCTTCTACTTTGGCAGAGATCACGATCACCTGAGCGTTCTCTTTGGCAGCGTAGGCTTCCAGAGCCTTTACATAGGGGTTCCCGGACCAGTCAGAGGCTTCTTCTTCCGCCACATTGGCCACATAGAGGATGGGTTTGGAAGTGAGGAGATCTAGTTCCTTCAGGCTGGCTTTTTCATCGTCGGTCATGTCCACCCGGCGCACCGGGATCCCTTCTCCCAGAGCATCGGAAATCCGCTGGAGCAGTGCAGCCCGGGTGGCCGCTTTCTTGTCCCCGGCCTTGATCAGTTTCTGGGCCTTCACCAGCTGCTTTTCCACGCTTTCCAGGTCCGCCAGGCACAGCTCCGTATCGATGATCTCCACATCCCGGACTGGATCGATGGACCCTTCCACATGGGTGATGTTCCCGTCTTCGAAGCAGCGGACCACTTCTGCGATGGCATCGGTCTGGCGGATGTGGGACAGGAATTTATTTCCCAAACCTTCCCCTTTGGAAGCCCCTTTTACCAGGCCGGCGATATCTACGAATTTCATGCCCGCCGGTACGATCTTTTTGGAATGGAACATATCCGCCAGGACTTTCAGCCGGGCATCGGGCACATCTACTACGCCCACATTGGGCTCTATGGTACAGAAAGGATAGTTGGCCGCTTCGGCCCCTGCTTTGGTGATGGCATTGAACAGGGTGCTCTTGCCCACGTTGGGCAGGCCCACGATCCCCATTTCCAGATTGGTAGAACTCATATTGTATCTCTCCTTCATGCAGACTATTGTTTATTATACCATATTCAGGGCCCTAGTGGCCCACCTCCACTACCCGGAACCGGAACTTCCTGCCCCCTTTCAAGTATTTCAGCAGGAACCGTTCTTCTTCCGGGATCCGGCCCAGCACATCCACCCGCCGGTCCGCCGGCAGTTCTGTCAGGCAGATCTCCAGTTCTCCTGCATACCGTCCGTAGCGGAGATTGTCCAGGGTCACATCCCCGGCATGGCAGCGGCGGAAGGGAAATTCCGGGATCTCCACCTTTTTCCACAGGGTCCGGCTGTTGACGGTGCGGATCACTTCTTCCGCTTCATCCGGCCGGGTCTCGTACACGTGGCCGCCCAGGATCTTGTACAGGGGACGCGATTCTCCGACCTGGAGGGTCAGTTCCAGTACCTCCCCAGAAACCCTTGCCAAGGCTTCCAGTTCCTGCCGGTCCGGCCCATCGTCACCGATATACACCCCATCGGTTCCCAGGGCCGCCAATTGCCGGGCCGCCAGAGAAACACTCCGCTGCCGGTCCTGTTCCAAGGTGGGGAGCCCTTCCCAAAGAGGCCCCCGTCTTCCGGCCTGGCTGGCCACAAAAGCCCCCACCGGGATCCCGAACCGGTGGAACAGCTGGTTCTGCCGGAGCAGATACCCTTCAGAAAGGCCCGTATGGGGATGGGGATAGAAATTGTGCAGGGCTTCCACCCGAGAGAAGTCCACTCCTTCCCGGGCCAGTTCCTGGAGCTGTTCCCCCTGCACGGCCGAAGCATTGAGCACCAGTTTCCGTTCTGGGTACTTCCGCTGCAGACCGGCTATATCCGCCCCGGTAAAGCCGTCATCCAAGCGCAGGGCTGTCAGCTCTTCCGGCACCGGATTCCCCGGCACCAGGTCCCCCACCGTCTCCATGCCCCATTCCCGGGCGGCCCGGAGCAGCGGCTGCACCGTTGCCCCAAAAGCAGCCGGATCTGTTTCCGGGATATGGAAAGACAGGAACAGCCGGGAGATCCCCATTCCCGCAGCTGTCCGGAGCCGTTCCAGATTTTCTTCCAAAGAATGGTCCAGCCCCGGATACAATGAAATCCCCTTTGCCAACTCCGTCAAAACAACTCACCCCTTTCCTCTTCCCTCTTCGCTCTTCTCCTCGAATCCCAGCGCCCAGGTGGCCAGGAAGCCAACTCCGTAGGATACCAAGAGTCCCAGCAGATACAGGGGCACATTGGTGGTGCTGGGTGCCAGGGGCAGGCCGGAAATCCCTAGGGCTCCGGCTCCCACCTGGAAAGCCGCCTGGACCGCTCCCCCGGCAGCTCCCCCGATGCAGGCCCCCAGGAAAGGTCGGCCCAGAGGCAAGGTCACGCCGTAGATCAGGGGTTCCCCCACCCCCAGCAGCCCGGCAGGCAGGGCCGAAGCCACCACTTTCTTCACCTGAGGATCCTTGGTCTTCAGATAGACGGCCAGGGCAGCTCCCACCTGGCCCCCGCCGGCCATGGCCAGGATGGGCAGCAGGATGGTATAGCCGTATTGGGAGATCAATTGGGCATGGATGGGAGTAAGGCCCTGGTGGATCCCCAGCATCACCAAGGGCAGGAAGCCCCCTCCCAGGAGAGCCCCGGTCAAAGCGCCCCCTCGGGCCACAGCCCCGGTAGCAGCAAAACCGATGCCTTCCGCCAGCCATCCTCCCAAAGGTTGGAACACAAAAAGAGTGGCGAAGGCCATGATTCCCAACACCAGGAAGGGTGTCAGGAAAAGATCCAGGGCTTCCGGGATCACCTTCCGGAGCTTCCGTTCCAACAGGGCTCCCAGGGCTGCCACCAGCAGCACGGCCACTACGCCGCCCCGGCCCGGGATCAGAGGCTGTCCGTACAAAGTGAGCCCAGCCAGGCCCGGATGGCTGATGAGAGCCCCCAAAGCTCCTCCCAGCACCGGTGACCCGCCGAATTCTTTGGCCGCGTTCCAGCCGACGAACAGGTTCATCCCCCAGAACACGGTACTGCCCGCCAGCCCCAGGATCTGGAAGAACGCATGGCCGGCCAAAGCCGGATCCAGCCGTTTGGCCATATTCAGGATCCCCGTCAAGAGGCCGCAGCCGATGAAGCCAGGGATCAAGGGTACGAAGATCCCGGAGATCCGTTTCAGGAACAGCTTCCCCGGGGTGGCATTCTGGCGGCGGATGGCCTCATGGAGTTCCTTCCCATCCCCCACTTTTCCCGCAAAGGCCTGAGGTCTGGTTCCCTGTGCTTCGGTCCCTCTCTCTTCTGCAAGTTCCGGCCTTGCCTGGAGCAGCGCCTGGAAAGCATCGGTCACCTGGGCCGCTTTTCCCGGCCCCAGGATGATCTGGAGTTCCGGCCCTGCCATATTGACCCCCATGACCCCAGGCAGTTCCTTCAAGGCGCCCTGATCCACTTGCTGGTTTTCCAGCTGGAGCCGCAGCCGGGTCATGCAGTGGCTGGCCTGGCGCACATTTTCCCGGGGGCCTACGATCTTGAGGATTTCCCGGGCCAGCTCCTTATTTTCCATGGGCCGCCTCCCATTCCTCCACTGCTTTCCGGGCACTGCCCCGGTTCCGCGCCAGGCTCAGCCGAGCTTCCTCCCGGCTGCATCCAGTGACGGTGCAGACGATGTGGAGGGCCCGTTCCAGCAGCTTTTCATTGGTGGCCCGTACATCGATCATCAGATTCCCCCGGACCTTCCCCAGTTTCACCATGGCCCCGGTGGTGATCATGTTCAGGACCATTTTCGTAGCCGTGCCGGCCTTCATCCGGGTGGAGCCAGTGATCACTTCCGGCCCCGGCAGCACCGTCAGGCACAGATCCGCCAGTTTCGCCATGGCGGACTGCCGGCTGCAGCAGAGTCCCAATACAGCGCAGCCCCGTTCCCGGGCTTCTTTCATGCCTCCCAATACATAGGGAGTGCGACCGGAGGCACTGATCCCCATCACCACATCCAGGGGTGTCACCTCCTTGTTCCAGATATCATCCCGACCCTGTTCTTCGCTGTCTTCCGCTCCTTCCTTGGCCCGGAAGATGGCTTCGTATCCTCCGGCGATGAGCCCCTGGATCTGTTCCGGATCCGTGCTGTAAGTGGGCGGGCATTCCACGGCATCCAAGATCCCCAGCCGGCCGGAAGTGCCGCTGCCCATGTAGAACAGCCGGCCGCCCCGGCTCAGACGGTCCGCCACCAGGTCCACCGCCAAGGCGATGGCCGGCAGGATCTTTTCTACCGCATCGGCGACTTTGTGGTCTTCCCGGTTGATGATTTCCACCAATTCCTGGGTGGATACTGTATCGATGGCAACGGAAGCGGGATTCCGCTGTTCCGTAGAAAGTCTGTCTAAATCGATCATGGCTAAGAAACCTCCCGCGCTATGCTATAATTAAAAGAGTTCGTCCATATGCCGTCCCGGTCTGCACCACTTCCGGGGACGGCCGGAAAAGGAGCCTATCTATGAAAGCCATATGCAACGGCAAAATTATTTTACCACAAGAAGTCCGGGAGGGACAGGCACTGCTGTTCCAGGAAAAAATCCTGGGCTTCTGCCCACCGGACCAGATCCCTCCGGAAGCGGAACGGATCGATGTCCAGGGGGCCTATGTCTCCCCTGGATTCCTGAACCTCCACATCCACGGCTGCGGAGGAAAGGATGCCATGGATGGCACCCAGGAAGCCCTGGCAGCCATGAGCCGGCTGCTGCCTTCCACCGGAGTCACCGGCTGGCTCCCCACTACCATGACTTCCAGTGAAGGAGCCATCTCCCAGGCTCTTTCCGCCATCCGGGAAGCCCAGGGCAAGGTTCCTGGTGCAGAGATCTTGGGAGCCAACCTGGAAGGCCCCTTCATCAGTGAAAAATACAAGGGGGCCCAGAAAGCCTGCCACATCCAAAAGGCCCGTTGGGAACTGGTGGAGCCCTTTGCCGATCTGATCCGGATCCTGACCCTGGCTCCAGAAACCCTGCCGGAGGGAGATTTCATTCCCCGCTGCCGCCGGGCCGGGATCCTCGTATCTCTGGGCCACAGCGATGCCACCTACGAGGAAGCCGCCCAGGCCGTGGCCGCCGGAGCCAGCCGCATCACCCATCTGTACAATGCCATGAGCCCTCTCCATCACCGGAAGCCGGGACTGGTGGGGGCCGCCCTGACCCTGCCGGTGACCTGTGAACTGATTGCGGACGGGATCCACATCCATCCGGCGGCCTTGGCCTTGGCCCTCCACGCCAAAGGCCTGGACCGGGTGGAACTGATCACCGATTCCATGCGGGCCTGCCTCTTAGGCGAGGGGAAAAGCGAACTGGGTGGCCAGACCGTGTACGTAAAAAATGGCCGGGCCACCCTGGAAGACGGTACCCTGGCCGGCAGCATCCTGACCATGGACCGGGCCGTCCGGAACATCCGGCAATGGGCCCATCTGACCCTGCCCCAGGCGGTGCAGCTGGCCACAGCCAACCCGGCCAAAGAACTAAGGCTCACCGACCGGGGCACCCTGGAACCGGGCAAACGGGCCGACATCACCGTATTCGATGAAGAGATCCGGATCCTGCGGACATACGTAAAAGGGTCTGCGGTGTACACCGCAGACCCGTCACTGGTCACTTGTCTCTGGTCACTGGATACTGGAAGGAACCCGGGCTGCGGGTTCCTTAGATAATATAAAACCAGCAATATACTGAAAGTAGGAACAATGGCTTTATCCGTAGAAAATCAGATTTTGTACATTCAAAAATTTGCTTACAAATTTTATCCTTCAGCCAGTGACCAGTGACAATCAGACCAGTGACGGCCAATAAAAAAGGTGCCTTCCGGCACCTTTTTTATTGGCTCTCTTTACACCGCTACACTCATGGCATCCAGGCCCAGTTCCGACCGGACTTCTTCCCAGATCACGATCTTGGCTTTCCGGAAGCCGTTGAAGGTGGTGGCGGAAGCAGAGGTATACGCTCCGCACACCGGCACCAAGAGCAGGTCTCCTACTTCCAGAGGCTCCGTCATCTTGCCCCGGAACATGATGTCCAAAGAATCGCAACTGGGCCCTGCGAAGGTGGCCGGGATCTTCTTCCCTTCCTTGAAGCTGATCAGTTTGAAATCCCACTGGTCGAAGATCACTCCCGAGAAGGTCCCATAGATCCCGTCATCCAGGAAATACCAGTGCTGGCCATTCCGTTCGTTTTCCCCGATGACCCGGGTGATCAGGTTCACCGCCGTACCGCACATGTACCGGCCCGGTTCCGCCCAGATCTCCAGATCAGAGAAGTCTTCCCGCAGCCGGGCAGCCACCTGGTCCAAAAGCGCCGTCAGGTTGTAATGGACGCCCGTTTCCGGGATGGGAAAACCTCCGCCGATATCCAGTACCCGCATGGCCAGTCCTTTTTTCCGGGCTTCTTCCATCAGGCCCTTGGTCACATCCATGGCGTGGAAATAGGGATCCGCTGCGACCGTCTGGCTCCCCACATGGAAAGCCACCCCGGCTACATCCAGTCCTGCCTCCTTGGCCTTCAGCATCAAATCCAGGGCTTTTTCCCGGGGACAGCCGAATTTCTTGTTCAGGTCCACATGGGCTTTGGGATTGTCGATCCGCAGCCGGAGCAGCACCGTAGCACCCGGGCAGTGCTGGGCAATCTTCTTGATCTCGCTTTCGCTGTCATAGGTCATCCGGTAGACCCCAGCATCATTGCAGGCCCGGAACCCGGCGTCCAGTTTGATGGGGTTGGCATAGATCATCCGGTCTCCGGAGACCCCCAGCTGGCTCAGGGTCCGGATTTCTCCGTCACTGGCCACATCGAAGCAGGCTCCTTTGTTGATCAAGAGATCCAGGATCCGGAGATCCGGATTGGCTTTCATGGCATAATGTATCTTCAGCTGCGGGATATGATCCCGCAGGATCTCATAGTTTTTTTCAACCTGTTCCAGAGACAGCACCAGAAGAGGAGTTCCATACCGTTCCGCCAGGCTGGTGACTGCATCTTGTGACAATTGGAAAAAGCTTTGTTCGTTCATTATCCATCCCCCTTTGGGCCTTGGAAAGGGTCCCGTCCTTTGTCGGAACCACCCGGGCCATCCTTGAATTCGTAGTTCATTATACTACGGTTTGGGGAAAGTGCAAGAGGAAAATCAAGGAAAATCGAGGAGAATAAAGGACTTTTGAGGAGTTCAAAGAAAAATATACACCATCAGGTTTTAATCTAAATAACGCTTTATTTTTCACTTTTGCAAGAATTAGGGCGATTGCGGGCGTATGAGCCCGAATGAGTCCGTATGGGTCTATTCCTGAACGAGAAAATACCCGCCGGAAAAGGCGGGTATTGAATAAATATTCAATTGTAGCGAATATACAAACTTTCTCAGTCCTTGACCCCGGTGATTACATCGCAGCCCATATAGGGACGCAGGACTTCCGGCACCACCACGGACCCATCGGCTTGCTGGTAGTTTTCCAGGATGGCAGCCACCGTACGGCCTACCGCCAGACCGGACCCATTGAGGGTATGGACGTATTCCGGCTTGGATTTGGCATCCCGGCGGAACCGGATGTTGGCCCGGCGGGCCTGGAAGTCTTCCGTGTTGGAGCAGGAAGAGATTTCCCGGTATTTATTCTGTTCCGGGAACCAGACTTCCACATCATAGCATTTAGCCGCAGAGAAGCCCAGATCGCCGGTGCACAGGCAGACCACATGGTAGGGCAGCTTCAGGGCTTTCAGGATGTCTTCCGCATTGCCCACCAATTTTTCCAGTTCATCATAGCTGGTTTCCGGTTTGCAGAATTTCACCATTTCCACTTTGTGGAACTGATGCTGCCGGATCAGGCCCCGGGTATCCCGGCCTGCGCTGCCGGCTTCTGCCCGGAAGCAGGGGGTCATAGCCGTGAGATAGATGGGCAGGTCGTCCCCATTCAGGATCTCCCCCCGATAATAGTTGGTCAGAGGCACTTCCGCTGTAGGGATCAGGTACATATCCTGGCCTTCCACTTTATACATGTCTTCGTGGAATTTAGGCAGTTGCCCAGTCCCGGTCATGGAGGCCGTATTCACGATATAGGGCGGGATCACTTCCAGATAGCCGTCTTTCTGGGTGTGCTGATCCAGCATGAAGTTGTAAACGGCACGTTCCAGACGGGCACCGGCCCCTTTGTAGTAGTAGAACCGGGCACCGGACACCTTGGCAGCCCGTTCTGCATCCAGGATCCCCAGTTTTTCCCCGATTTCCCAGTGGGCTTTCGGTTCGAAATCAAAGTGGGTGGGTTCGCCCCATTTCCGCACTTCCGGGTTCTCCGTGTCGTCCTTGCCCACGGGCACATCGGCAGCGGGCATATTGGGGATGGTCAGCATCACAGCCTGGAGCCGGGCTTCCACATCCTTCACCTTTTTATCTGCTTCAGCGATCTTGTCCCCCAGGGCCCGCATGGCGGTGATCTTTTCCGTCGCGTCTTCCCCATTGCGCTTCATCTGGCTGATTTCCGCACTGACCGTATTCCGCTGGCTCTTGTCCGCTTCTACTTCCTGCAGCAGCGAACGCCGTTCCTGGTCCAGCGCCTTGAATTCTTCCAGATCTACTTTGGCATGACGGTTTTTCAGAGCCTGGGCAACCTTTTCCGTGTTATCCCGGACAAATTTCAGATCCAACATGATTATAACCCCCAAAAATTCTATGCAATACTCTTGACATTATAGCACAAAAGGCCTGCAAAAAGCATCCTTTCCTGGCTTACAGACGGATTCCTTCTTTTTTCGCCAGGGCCGCGAATACTTTGTCCATATCTTCCGTCAAGGAAAGGGTTTCCGCTTTCAGATGGACGGACAAAGGCTCCCGGTTCAGGATCACCAGCCGTTTCCCGTGGAAATAGTTGATGAAAGAGGCCGCCGGATAGACGGTGAGCGAAGTACCGGCAATGATCATCAGATCTGCCTCCGAAATAGCCCGGACGGCATTTTCCACGGCTTCATCCGGCAGCATCTCTTCGTAGAGGGTGATGTCCGGCCGGATTACCCCTCCGCAGCTGCAGTGGGGCACCGGTTCTTTGGATTCGAAGATATAATCCGAGGGGTACTGTTTCCCGCAGCTCATGCAGTAATTCCGCAGGGCACTGCCGTGGATCTCGAAGACTTTCCGGCTCCCCGCTTTCTGGTGGAGCCCGTCGATGTTCTGGGTCACGATGCCCGTGAGTTTCCCGGTTTCCTCCAGGGCCGCCAGATATTTATGGGCGTTATTGGGCTGGATCTTCCGGGTATCCATCTTCTGCCGGTGGAATTCGAAATAGACCTTAGGCTCATTCACCAGGCAGCTGTGGCTGAGAAGATATTCCGGCCGGTACTGTTCGAAGCGCACATCATGCTGGTTGTACAATCCATCCTTGCTGCGGAAATCCGGGATCCCGCTGGCCGTGGAGACACCGGCCCCCCCGAAGAAAACAATCCGCTGGGCATCCTGGATCCAGGCATCCAGCGTGTCGATGGCCTGGTCGAATTTTTTCTGTTCCATGGATATCAGCTCCTTCTTTGTCTTTTCATTCTCCCCCATACTTGCGCTTGGCCAGGGGTTCCGGTCCTTTTTTTCCAGCCCGGACGGCTGGCTTTGTCTTCTTCCACTGGAGGCTATCCAGAGAATGATCGATGATCGGTTTCATGTCCTCCCGGCCCATTTCCGTGTAGTCCAGGGAGAGCAGCATCCCATCCTGGAGGAACACATACCCCAGCTGCCGGCCTCCCGGAGTCACCATCTCTTCCACCAGGCAGGTCCGTCCGGCCGCCTTGGAAAAATAGGTCTTGTTCTCCTTCAGGGGCCAGCCGGGATTTTTTTCTTTCCAGCTGGCTTTCCGGTTTTCCGTCAGCAGCCGGCAGAGGTTTTCCTGGTCTCGAGGATCCAATCCCTCCAGGCTGTCCGGCAGGAAGGCATAATCCAGGCTTTCCCGCAGGGGCTGGTAGAGCACCGCCGTCACCAGGGAATGGTCCAAATGGAGCCGGGTCAGCTGATGGAGATCCCCCGGTTCTACATCTTTCTGGACATCCACGGCTCCGTAGGGGATTTCGTAAGATATCCCTGTATGGGGCAGCTCGATCCGTTCATAGGCCTCTCCGATCTTCAGGGTGCCCAGCACCTGCTGGATTTCCGGTTCCACAGTCCCCAGTTCCTTTTCCGGTGCCAAGAAGCTCAGGCTGTAGAGGTTCTTCCGGTCTCCGAAGAAATACCGGTCAGAGATCTTGTCCCCCTCCTTCTGCCGGATATGGATCCCTTCCCGGCCCGCAAAGCTTCCGATGCCCAGCCCCTGGACAGAGATCTTCTTGGCCTTAGCCTCTTCTTCATAACTGCGCCAGGTCAGGAGCAGCATCACCTCCTGGGACTGGAAAGGACGGGCCTCCTTTTGGCTATCGGTCTTCATCATGGCCCCATTGGCCATGTAGACCAGGAGAGTATCACCCCGGGAAGCCCGCATCAGGATATCTTCTTGTTTCTTCCCCCGGGCATAGACGCCCTGGATTTTGAACCCCTCCGGCAGAGAAAAGGTCACATCGTTCCGGGGATCCTTGAAGGGGACCGGTTTCTTTTCCGAGGTCCCATAGCGGGCCAGGATTTCTGCCTTCAGGTCCTTCAGTCCAAAAGTCCCAGCTCCTGCCAGAGGCTGGCTGGTTTCCAGATGGCCTACGGTGGCGATCCTCTGAGGCTCCGCCGGGGCAGCCGCCTTTTTTTCCGCTGCCGTCCCAGCCACCGTTTTTTCATTTGCAGTGCCACCGGCAGCCCAGACTCCCGGCAGCAGGCTCCCCCAAAGCAGCAGTGCCAGGAGCAGCCCCTTTCCCTTGGTTGCTTTCATAGGAACTCCCTCTAGGCCCGGAGGCCCTTTCTGTTGGATGATTCGATACAGTTTCTATTATAATCCATACGAGGAAAGGATAAAAGGGGGGGCATGTTACGTGCAACACCCCCGGTCTCATGAGCCGCATAGCGGCTCGGTCTCGGGTCTCGAGTCTCGAGCCGAATGAGAAATTTGCAAGCAAATTTTTTGAATGTACAAACCCTAATCTGCTAACGATAAGATATTCGTTTCTATATCCAGCACGATACTGGTTCTACACCTTCAAAAGAACCTGGCCATGGGGACAAGTTCTATCCAACGGCTCGAGACTCACGACTCGAGACCCGAGACCTCAAAAAGAGGCTGTTGCGCATGCAACAGCCCCTCTCTTTTTACGCCACAAAATCTCCGTTCACATCCACCAGCTTGCCGGGGTTCATGATATTGTTGGGATCCAGGGCCTGCTTGATGGCCTTGATCAGCTTCACTTCCCCTTCCGGTGTGCAGCGGGCGAATTCTTCCAGCTTCTTGTAACCAATTCCGTGTTCCCCGCTCATCTTGCCACCCAGGGCATAGACCCGGGGAAAGAGATCCGCGTGGAAGGCCTTGATGGTCTTGAACCATTCTTCCGGAGACAGGCCGTATTTGTTGAGCGGCAGCACATGGATGTTCCCGTCTCCGATATGGGCCACCGTCACCGTGTAGAGATTGTATTTCTTTTCTAGTTCCGGGATCTGGGCCGTCATTTCTGCAATCTTGTCCAGAGGTACCACGAAATCCTCAGTCTGGAACATCCGGTCGATATCCCGGGCAGCTTCGGCAAACTGCTTCCGCAAGGTCCAGATCCGCTGATCCGCCTCGAATTCGTCGATGGAACCGTTGGCTTCTGCTAAATCACAAAGTTTTTCCATTTTCCGGTCGGACTCTTCCTCGTCGAAACTTTCCACCGTGACGATCACATAGCAGCAGCCTTCCTTCACATGGGGCATATCCATATTATCCAGATACTTGCAAGTCATATCGATAGCGGAATTGCCCATGTACTCGATGGAAGTAGGATCGATCCCGGCCTTCAGGATCTTATTGGGCAGGGCAAAGGCTTCCTTGTCCGTGTTGAACACGCAGACCATGTTGAAGGAATAGGGAGGGAGAGGACGGAGCTTCACGGTGACTTCGGTGATGATTCCCAGGGTACCTTCACTGCCGGCAAAGAGCTGTTCCAGGCACAGGCCGGTGGAGCATTTCTTCAGCCGGGCTCCTACATCCACGATGTCCCCGGTGGGCGTGACCACTTTCAGGGCATAGATCTGGTCCCGAGTGGTGCCATACCGGACAGCCCGGTTCCCTCCAGCGTTGTTGGCCACGTTGCCGCCGATCTGGCAGGACTCTGCGCTGGAAGGATCCCCCGCATACATGACCCCGGCTTTTCGGGCTGCTGCCTGGAGCTGGCCAGTGAACACCCCTGTCTGGCACACTGCGTAGAAGTTATCTGCATCCAGCTTCAGGATCTTGTTCATCCGCTGGAGCTCCACTACCATCCCATGGTAGATGGGGATGGCGCCGCAGGCCACCCCGGTGCCGGCAGAACGAGGCGTGATCGGGACCAGGTACTTATTGGCCAGTTTCACCACTTCCGCCACTTCTTCCGTGGTACCTGGAAAGACCACCACTTCCGGTTTCTTGAAGAAATGGGGGTTCCCTTCTTCATCAGTCTGGTACTGTTCCAGATAGTCCTCGTCGGTCTTTACATACCGTTCCCCCACCACTTTTTTCAGTTCTTCCACCAATTCCGGAGTCACCGGGTTATATTTGTGTTCCATACTGATTCCTTCTTTCCCGTTGCTTGTACACTCTATGGATTCCATCCGTCTCTCACTAACGATGATGTTTCTTAGTATACCACATTCTGTATACAAGTAAAGGATTATTTATTTCAATCAGCACGGCATATGCAACATTTTCCTTATTTTTATGCATATATTTATTTTTTATGTAATATATTACATAAAACATCCCTAAAATTTTGTATATTCCCCATATGAATCATTTTTTGATACATTTCTGTTTTCCCGAGAAATCAATGACTGTTTGAACACTCCGTCTGCAAAAAAAGAGGTTCTTTGTCAAATGTTGGGGTAAGCTCCAATTCATCTACCACACACGGACGTGAGCGATTTTTGCTCATGTCTGTTTTTATTTTAATTTCACCATCGAAAGCAGTAAAATCCGAGAACGGAATC
>NZ_JBQOUY010000032.1:0-25290 GCF_052216985.1 Acidaminococcus nyctereutis | reverse complement strand
CTTATCGTTAGCAGATTAGGGTTTGTACATTCAAAAAATTTGCTTGCAAATTTCTCATTCGGCTCGAGACTCGAGACCCGAGACCGAGCCGCTATGCGGCTTATGAGACCGGGGGTGTTGCACGTAATGTGCAACACCCCCCTTTTTTCTCAATCAAACTTCCGATCGTACAGATCACTCTTGGCCAGGAATTCTTCCACCGTGGCGAAGCCCAGCTTTTTCAGCAGCTCGATCACGTAGGGATTTTCCGCCGGCGTATTGTACTGGGCCTCATCGCTGTAGGCCTGTACGTTCTTTTTGCCTTCCTCCCGGTCCACCAGGGCCTTGGGGCCGCCTACGCAGCCACCTTTGCAGCCCATGCCTTCGAAGAAGTTCCCTTCATGGTTCCCCTTCAGGATGTTGTCGATCATGGCCCGGCATTCCGGCACACTGTCTGCCCGGCGGATCTTCATTTCGATCTTCCGGTGGGGATTCAGCTTCTTCACCGTGGCATCCACAGCCGCCGCCACCCCGCCGGCATAAGCATAGCGGATCCCGGCTTTGGAAGCGTGGGGCACATTGTCCTCTTCCAGGGACGCTAAATCCAGGTTGGTGGTGGAGAACAGATCCCGGAGTTCTTCATAGGTGAGCACGTAGTCGATAGCCCCCTTCAGATCCGGTTCCTTGATTTCCGCCTTCTTGGCCATGCAGGGCCCGATGAACACGGTCTTGGCTTCCGGATGAAGCACCTTCACCGTCCGGCCTCCGGCGATCATGGGAGATACGGAGCCGGGCACATTGGGCATCAGCTGATGGTACAGCCGACGGATCATGGCGATCCACATGGGGCAGCAGCAGCTGGTCAGCTGGAAGTCCCCTTCCTTGTTGACGTTCTTGTCAAATTCCAGGGCTTCCTTCAACGTCAGGATATCGGCGAACACCGCCACTTCCAGCATCCCGGAAAAGCCCAGCAGCTTCAGGGCCGTCCGCAGCTTGCCGGCAGTGACTTTCGGCCCGAACTGGCCGGAAAAAGCCGGTGCCACCAGGGCGTAGATGGGGGTATCCCCCTTCTTCAGTTCTTCCACCACCGGGATGATGTCCTTCTTGGTCTTCAGGGATTCCAGTTTGCAGGCATCTACGCAGGCCTGGCAGCCCACGCATTTGTCCGGATCGATCTGGACCCCGTCAGAACTGGGGTGCATGGCGTCCCACTGGCACACCTTCACGCAGTCCGCCTGTTTGTCTTCAGAACAGGTGCAGGGTTTCACCCGCCACACCAGGCTGGTGTCTTCCGGATGGGCCAGACATTCGATCATCTTGGGATCGGCGTTTTCGATGTCTTCCACATTCTTCCCTTCCGCCGCCCGCTTCAGCATCTTGTGATACAGTTCATCCAGAGTCAGATTCTTCGCTTTGCTTTCTTCCATGTTCTTCTCCCCTCATTCCAAGCCAGCAGCGCTGGCTTCCTTTGGCCATTGACAATTGACAATTTATACAATCTTCGTAGACCATCCCTCGATATTCCACACCTGGTCCACCCAGTCTTCGTAGAATTCCGGTTCGTGGGACACCAGCAGCAGGGTTCCCTTGTATTCCCGGAGGGCCCGCTGGAGCTCTTCCTTGGCCTCCACGTCCAGGTGGTTGGTGGGTTCGTCCAGCACCAGCAGGTTGGCCGGCCGCTGCATGATCTTGCACAGCCGCACCTTGGCCGCCTCGCCCCCGGACAGGGCAGTCATCTTAGTAGTGATGTGGTCGTTGGTGAGTCCGCAGGCCGCCAGGGCTGCCCGGACTTCCGAATTGCTCATCCCCGGATATTCCTGCCACAGTTCCTCCAGGGCGGTGTTCTGGTTCCCCTTGGCGCTTTCCTGTTCGAAATACCCTACGGAAACGAAATCCCCCTGTTCCACACTGCCGGCCACCGGCGGGATCATCCCCAGCAGGGTCTTCAGCAGGGTAGATTTTCCCAGGCCGTTGGTGCCCCGGATGGCGATTTTCTGTCCTCTTTCCAGCTTCAGATCCACCTGTTGGGTAAGAGGCACATCATATCCCAGTACCAGATTGGAAGCCGTCAGCACGAACCGGGACGGTGTCCGGTCTTCCAAGAACCGGAAATGGGGTTTGGGTTTTTCCGCCCGTTTGGTAAGGATCTCCATCTTGTCCAGCTTTTTCTGCCGACTGTTGGCCATGCCCCGGGTGGCCACCCGGGCCTTGTTCCGGGCGATGAAGTCCTGTTCCTTTTTGATTTCCGCCTGCTGCCGTTCGTAGGCGGCTTCTTCCTGGCGCCGTTTCAGGGCCGCCATCTCTTCGAACTTTTCATAGTTCCCGGTGTACCGGTCCAGCTTCAGGTTGTCCACATGCCAGATGATGTTGGTCACCGCGTTCAAGAAGGGCACATCGTGGGAAATCAAGATGAAGGCATTTTCATAGTCCTGGAGGTACCGGGTGAGCCACTGGATGTGTTCCGCATCCAGGTAGTTGGTGGGTTCGTCCAGGAGCAGGATGTCCGGATTCTCCAACAGCAGCTTGGTCAGGAGCACCTTGGTCCGCTGGCCCCCAGACAGCTCGTCCACCTTGTGTTCCAGGCCGATGTCCCGGAGCCCCAGGCCCCCGGCCACTTCCTCGATCTTGGCATCCAGGTTGTAGTAATCCGCCGCTTCCAGCCGTTCCTGGATCTCTCCCACTTCTTCCATGAGCCGGTCCATTTCCTCCTGGGAAGCGCCTTCCATTTTGTCGTAATCCGCCAGCATCTCCTGTTCCTGTTCCACCAGGTCCTGGAAGGCGGTGCGTAGAGTCTCCCGGATGGTCATCCCGGGCACCAGCACGGAATGCTGGTCCAGATAGCCAACCTTGGTCCGCCGGGCCCAGGTGACCTTCCCTTCATCCGGGCTCAGTTTGCCGGTGATGATGGCCATAAAGGTGGATTTTCCTTCTCCGTTGGCCCCCACCAGGGCCACGTGCTCCCCTTTTTCCAGGCGGAAAGAAACATCGTCGAAAATATCTCGTCCCCCATAACTGTGGGACAGATGGGCAACATCCAAAACGCTCATGCAGGAACTCCTTTTAATGAGGTCTCGGGTCACGAGGCCCGAGACCGGATTGCCCTCGGCAATCCTTTTATAATCGATTCAGTATACCATAAAACCCCTGCCGGGTCCAATCCTCCCATCCGTTGCCGGAACAACAGACACCTGCCTGTACTGTCTGCTATACTACCCCTGATAGAGGTCTGCCGCATGGGTGGCGGGCCTATGACCCAACACAGGATTCATGGAAGACAAGGGGAGAAAAACATGGGTTATCAACTGACAAAGGAAGGGCTCCGGCAGGTCTTTGCCGCCTGGAGCCGGGAGTACGACATCTACGCTCCCAAACGGTTCGAAGGCACCGGCCGATTCTCGGAAACCGACGTAATCCGCTATGGCACGGTCTCCGATCCGGAAGAAGTGATCTGGGACCAGCGGTCCGACTATTCCTGGAAGGAAGCGCTGCTGCCGGTGTGCCAGACCTTGCTGTACTTTACGGAAGACACGGTCACCGAAGCCCAGGACCCGGACCGAGGCAAGATCGTCCTGCTCCGAAGCTGCGACCTGGCGGCAGTGGAACGGTTCGACTACATCTTCCTCCAGAATGGACCGGAGGATTCCTATTATAAATCCCGCCGGGACAAGATCAAATTCATCCTCATGGGCTGTGCGGAGTCCTTTGAGGGCTGTTTCTGCTGCTCCATGGGCACCAACCATGCTGAGGGCTGGGACGGGGCCCTGAACCGGCGCCCTGAAGGATACCTGGCAGAAGCCCGGGACGGCTTTCTGGCGGACGCCCTGGCAAAAGTCGGCACTCCCTGTGGGGAGGTGGCCCCGGATGCAGTGGAAGCCAACGATTTCACCGTCACCGTGCCGGACAACCTGACGGAAGCGGTGGCCAAAAGCACCATCTGGGACGAATACGACAAACGGTGCATCAAATGCGGCCGGTGCACCCTGGTGTGCCCCACCTGCACCTGCTGGTCCATGCAAGATCTCTACTACACGGAAAACGGTCAGGCCGGGGAACGGCGCCGGGTCCAGGCTTCCTGCATGATCGACGGCTACACCGACGTGGCCGGGGGCCTGAAGTTCCGCCAGAAGGGCGGGGAACGGATGCGCTTCAAGGTGCTCCACAAGGTCCTGGACTTCAAGAAACGGGCCGGCTACCAGATGTGCGTGGGCTGCGGCCGCTGTGACGCCATCTGCCCGGAATACATTTCCTTTGTCCGCTGCATCGAAAAACTGGCGGACGGCATGACGGAGGTTACGAAAGATGAAAAATAACACCTACCTGCCCTTCCGATCCGAGATCCTGGAAGTGATCAAGCATGCGGACCTGGAATACACCTTCCGGATGGCCTATGACCGGGGTGCGGAACATCCGGTGAAACCGGGCCAGTTCTTCGAGATTTCCATCCCCAAATACGGGGAGGCGCCCATTTCCGTCAGCGGCATCACCGACCATTCCCTGGATTTCACCATTCGGAAAGTGGGCAGCCTGACCAACGAAATCTTTGAAAATTACGTGGGCGGCCATTTCTTCCTCCGGGGACCCTACGGCAACGGGTTCGATGTAAACATGTTCAAAGGGAAGGAAATCATCCTGGTGGCCGGGGGCTCTGGCCTGTCCCCCATCCACGGGGTCATCGACTACTTTGCAGACCATATGGATGAATGTGAACGGCTGACAGTGATCGTGGGCTTCAAATCCCCCCATGACATCCTGTTCCGGGACGACCTGAAACGGTGGAAAGAAAGCGGCATGAACTTGATCTACACCGTGGACAAGGCTGATGACGACCCGGACTATGACGGCCATGTGGGCCTGGTGACCCAGTACATCCCGGAAATGAACCTCCAGGATCCGGACAACGCCATCGCCGTGGTGGTGGGCCCGCCCATGATGATCAAATTCTCCATCAAGACCCTGCTGGGCCTGGGCTTCGACGAAGAAAAAGTCTGGGTCTCCGAATCCCGGAAGATGTGCTGCGGCGTAGGCAAATGCGGCCACTGCCGGATCGGGGAAATCTACGTGTGCCAGGATGGGCCGGTGTTCAAATACACCCAGGTCCGGTCCTTCATTGACTAGGAGGCGTGCCATGCTGGATATGGATTGTGGAAAACTGAAAAAGAACGCCTACCGGGTCACCAAGCACCGGGGCGTCACCTCTTCCCGGGTACGGGTGCCCGGGGGCCATCTCACCGCCGATGTGCTGGGGAAGATCCAGGAAATCGCCGAAACCTACGGCAACGGCCAGGTCCATCTGACCATCCGTCAGGGCTTCGAGATTCTGGGCATCCCCTTTGAAAAAGTTCCGGAAGTGAACAAGGCCCTCCAGCCCATCATCGAGGAGCTGGACATCAACCAGGAAGCTCCCGGCACCGGCTACCCGGCTTCCGGGACCCGGAACATCATGGCCTGTGTGGGGAACCGGGTATGCCCCTTCGGGAACTATGCCACCACCGCCCTGGCCAAACGGATCGAAAAGGCCATCTTCCCCAACGATCTCCATGTGAAGGTGGCCCTCACCGGCTGTCCCAACGACTGCTGCAAGGTGCGGATGCACGATTTCGGGATCATCGGCATGACCGAGCCCCAGTTCGACCCCTCCCGGTGCATCAGCTGCGGGGCCTGCGTGAAGAAATGCAAACAGCTTTCCGTGGAAGCCCTGCATATGGACAAATTCCGGCCGGTGCGGAACGTGGAAAAATGCATCGGTTGCGGAGTCTGCGCCCATGCCTGCCCCAACCGGGCCTGGACCCGGAGCAAGACCCAGTATTTCCGGATCACCCTCCTAGGCCGCAGCGGCAAGAAGAATCCCCGGATGGGTGTGGATTTCATCAAATGGGCGGACGCGGACAGCGTAGTAAAGATTGTCAGCAACGTGTATGACTACGCCCGGAAGTACATCGACCCGGAAGCCCCGGGCGGCAAGGAACACATCGGGTATATGGTGGACCGGACCGGTCCGGAAGAATTCCTCCGGTACATCCTCCGGGACGTACAACTGCCGGAAAAGGCGGAAGTGTACAAACCTCTCTACTGGAACGGGATCCGGTATTGGGGATTGAAATAGGCAGAGTCACGGGTCACAAGTCGTGAGTCGCAAGCTTGTTGGTGCAAATCAACGATCCGGTTTTACAGATTCCAGTCCGATTCAATCTTAACTCTATATAGAAAAGGAACAGACGGTTTGAACGTCCAGGCCCGCGACCGGGGGTGTGAATTTTTTCACACCCCCTTTTCCATGCTATAATACATCCATACGAAAGGATGATGCCCATGAAATACATGATTGCTTCGGATATCCATGGTTCTGCCTTCTATGCCCGGAAAATGATCCAGGCTTTCCGGCAGGAACAGGCGGACCGGCTGATTCTCCTGGGAGACCTGCTGTACCATGGTCCCCGGAACGACCTGCCCCGGGACTATGCCCCCAAAGAAGTGATTTCCCTCCTGAACGGCCTGAAGGACCGGATTTTCTGCGTCCGGGGGAACTGTGAGGCGGAAGTGGACCAGATGGTGCTCCCGTTTCCGGTGCTGGCAGATTACGCCCTGCTGGAATGGAATCAGCACCTGGTCTTTGTAACCCACGGCCATCTCTACAACACCCAGAACCCGCCGCCCCTCCAGCCCGGAGACATCCTGCTCCACGGCCACACCCACATCCCCGCTGACGAACCCTGGGGTCGAGGCAACCGGTACTGGAACCCAGGCTCCGTGTCCCTGCCCAAAGCCGGCAGCGTCCACGGCTATATGGTGCTGGATGAGGACCAACCCCTCTGGAAAGCACTGGAATAGGAGGACCACGACCATGCTTCTTTCCCGAAAAGTTTCTCTTTCCCTTTTCCTGGCCATCCTGTCCCTGGCTCCCCAGGGGTTCCGTCCCCTTCCTGCCCTGGCGGCAGAGGCCGGTCCCTCCCATGCCCAAAAGGCCGCCCCCCATCCCCAAAAAGCCCCGGCGCTCCTGGGCCGCACCCCCGGCAAAGCGTCCCCGGTCATCGACGCCCACAGCGCCGTGGCCAACACGGACCTGATGCCGGCGGCAGCCGGAGTCACAGTGATCACCCGGCAGGAAATCACCGCCAACCACTATGACAGCGTGGCCGAAGCCCTGACCTATGCCCCCGGGGTCACCGTCACCGGCGGGGTAGTGAACACTTCCCAGCGGATCGTCCGGATCGATGGGGATGAACGGGTGGCAGTGTTCATCGACGGCCATCGGATGAACCTGGAAAGCGGCCTCACCAACGGTCGCAGCACCTACAACCTGGACATGGCCGTGCCACCCTCTGCCATCGAACGGATCGAAGTGATCCACGGGATGGCGGACGGCGGTTATCTGAACTATGATACCCCCGGCGGTGCCATCAACATCGTCACCCGGAAGGGCCGGGACCACCAGGTCCAGCTGGAAGGGGCCCGGGGGCCCTATGACGGCTGGCACTGGAACGCCCACCTGGAAGGCAGTGCTGAAGGCTGGAGCTGGCTGGGCACCGGAGGCCGTTCCAACTTGGACGCCCTCCACTACCGAGATGCCTCCGGCAGCCGGCACACCATGCCCGATTCCGCCCGGAACCGCCGGGAGATGTTCTACCGGTTCGACCGGCAGTTCACCGATTCCACCTCCCTGACCCTGTCCTACGCTCATTTCAGCAACAGCCGGGGACTCTGGCTGGGCCGTTCCTACTGGGACAGCCACCGGGAAGACTATGAGGCGGAAAAGCTGGCCAACAACGTGAACCTGACCTACAACTACAAAGAGGACGCCCCGGTGCCGGCCTGGATTTCCTTCTCCCACAACTACAACCAGGCGGATTCCTACTACCCCGCCGGAACAGAAGAACAAGATGAGCTCCCCAGCTACAGCCGGTGGAAAACCCGGACCAACAGCCTGGACTGGCGGGACGGCTGGAAGATGGGCCAAAATCTGACGGTTTCCGCCGGTGCCTCCTGGCAGCACACCTCCCTGGACACGGAACAGAACCTGCTGGATGCACACAACTTCGCCAAGAATTACAACAAGGGCATCAGCAATCTGTCCGCCTTTGTGACCACCAAGACCCGGTACGGCAAATTGTCCCTCCAGAGCACCTCCCTGTTCAACCACAACACCCGGTTCGACAATGAGTATGTGTACGGGAACTCCTTGGAATACCGTCCCGATGACCGTCTGACCCTTTACGGGGCCCTCCAGCGGATCTATTCCGTCCCCACCCTGGATGAACTGTATTACAACAATGCCAACCGGGATTCCGACGGAGCCTGGAAGATCCGGGGCAACGAACATCTCCAGCCGGAAACCGGCCTCAAGTGGAACGGGGGCATCCGGTACCGGCTCAATGATCACAGCACCCTGGACGCCAATGCCTTTGTATCCCACATCAACAATCCCATTGTCTGGTACAAGGAGGCTGGAGCCTGGACCCCGAAGAATCTGGAAAGCCAGAACAAATCGGGGATCCAGTTCACCTGGGAGGACCGGTTCAGTACCCGGTATGGGCTCACCGCTTCCTATGCCTGGACCCGGACGGATACCACCTACGGCGGGGGCATCGATCCCCAATACACCGATGAAGTGGCTCCCCATGCTTTCAAGACGGCCCTGACCTACAAAGACAGCCGCTGGACCAACAGTCTGCTGTTCCAAGCCGCCTGGGGCCGGGACAAGGGATGGTACACCGGCAATGCCTATACCCTGGACGCCAATTTCAACTACCGGTTCAACAGCCGCTGGAGCGCCTGGCTGAAGCTCCGGAACCTTCTGGACGAAAGTTATGAAGACGTGGGCTCCCGGACCTTGGGAGACTGCCCCGCCTACGGCCGCACAGCCCTGGTGGGAGTGACGTATAAGCTGTAAAGAAAGGGGGTGTGAAAAAATTCACACCCCCGGTCACTGGTCTCATGTCACTGGTCACTGGCTGATAGAAAGAACCCATGGCTGACGGGTTCTTTCGAATAAGAAACAGGACTGTGCTTTTCTTTTAATCCGTTGCTTGTCCAGAGTTCTTCTGGAGAGGCAAGGACAAGCCAAAGGCGCGTCTTAGCCAGTATCATACAATGAAAGGCAGCCGCAGCCCGGCTGCCCTCCTTCGTCCAGTGACTAGTGACAGGCTGTTGCTCATGCAACAGCCTCTTCTCTTTCACTTCCCCGGCTCTTCTGCGATGACGCCTCCGCAGTGGGGGATGATGTTCAGGGTATAGTCCAGTTTCCCCTCCTGGGCCAGCTGAGCCTGTGCCTTTTCCCAAGCCTCAGCCACGGTAGCACAGGGAATCTGATTGGTCTTCCGGATGGCTTCGAAATTCTCCTTTTTCGTCACCAGGTAGATGGTATACCGATGGGTCATGCAGAACAGGTTGAAAGCCACGAAAAAGGGAATGCTGAAATTCTCCCGCAGGTCCTTTTCCATGTCCTTCTCGCTGGCATATTTGAAGCTGCCCAGGTATTCCGGCGGTTCATACAGATCGCTGGCTTCCATGATAGCAATGATGATGCCTCCTGGCTTGGTGGTCACATCCGCTGGATCGTAGCATTTGCAGCCCTGATACAGGGATACATCCTTGGGATAGCCTCCGGCACAGGCAAAGGTCACATCCGCTCTTTCCTTGAAGGGAACAGCCTGGTTGTCATGGCAGATCCGGGTCCCTTCCAACCAGGCCTGGTAAGGATCCCCGGCCACGATGCTGCAGATTTTCCCTTCATTATTGATGATGGAATGGACCAGGAAAGTGGGTTTTACCATATCCATGGCTTCCAGCATATCGTAATTCACCGGATTGTCCTGGAGCACCCCGTTCCGGGTCTTGGGGTTGATGCCATCCCCAAAATGGTCCGCCAAAGCGTGGCAATGGTTCTCCTGGATGGTGTCCCAGCCGGCCACTCCGGGCAGGAGCAGTTTCCGTCCGCCCCCATAACCAGCAAAGAGATGGGCCGTGATGCCATCGATGATTACGATCTTATCCGCTTCCACCGCCCGCTTATTCAGCATGACCCTGGTCCCGAACCGTGTGGTCCCTACACAGGTCAGTTCCGCCTCGTTCCGGCAGTGGTGCTGGAACATCCGGATGCGCCGGGCCACTTCTTCTCCTACCACACGTACGTTTTCTTCTGGGGTCTGTTCCCGATGGGTCCCCTGGGCAAAGAGGATGCACATATCCTCATCCGGTACACCGGCCCGGTTCAGTTCATTGACTACATGGATCACATATTCCGAAGACCGGTTCCAGGAACGGGTCACATCGGCGATGACCAGACAGACTTTATCTCCCTTCTGGAACATGTCCTGCAGCGGCTGGCAGCCGATGGGATGGCGCATGGCTTCCAAAGCCGCCTGTTCCACATCCACCGCCGGCACCGGACGTCCTTCGATGATACTGCTGATCCGTTCCTCCGGCAGGTCCACTTCCTGGGTCGTCCTGCCAAAATTAAAGCTGAATTTCCTGAGTCCCACGATATCTTCCTCCCTTTTTGATCAACGCTGCAGGATGCTGCGGCAATATACCATTTATACAGAATATTATAGCACTTCTGCTTATTTTTCTCCGTATATTATATTATGTATCTTCCAGCAGATTGACTTTGAGAGGACCCCCACAGGATTTCCTGCACACAAAAAAAACACCCACACGGTCAAAACCCGCATGGATGCTTGCTTTTGAGTTGGTGGAGCACAGGGGGATCGAACCCCTGACCTCAAGATTGCGAACCTTGCGCTCTCCCAGCTGAGCTAGTGCCCCAATACGTAGTATTATAGCGCTTCTGGGGAAAGTGTGCAAGAAGCAAACGGAAAAAGCGTACTTATTTGCGTACTATTTTCTCTTCTGACTGGGAACTGCCGCACATGCAGAAATTTCTTTGGTCACTTGTCACTGGTCGAAGGATAAAATTTGCAGACAAATTTTAGAAATTATAAAACCTGATTATTCCGCAGCAAGGTAACTGTTTCTATATTATTGCAGTATTGTTTTTTCACTCAAAGAACCCGCCAGCCGCGGGTTCTTACCATCGTCCAGTGACCAAAGACAAGTGACCCCATTTTACATTCCCTTCGCTTCCTGTTTTTCCACCAGGTCGGCCAGGGTGGTATTATCCACGATATTGTCGATGGCGTCCTGGATCTCTTTCCACAGGTCCAGGGTGACGCAGTGGGCCGCCCGGTCACAGATTGCATGGCCAGGTTCCAGGCAGGCTACCGGGGCCAGAGAGCCTTCCACGGCCCGCAGGATCTCGCCTGCGGTATAGTCTTTGGGATCACGGACCAGTTTATACCCGCCCTGGGCTCCCCTGGCACTTTTCACCAGTTTAGCGCGGGAGAGCTGGGTAATGATCTGTTCCAGGTATTTTTCTGAGATTTCCTGTCTCTGGGAGACGCTTTTGATAGGTACATAGGATTCGGTGCCGTTGATAGCCAGATCGATCATCAGGCGCAGGGCATACCGTCCCTTAGTAGAGATTTTCATAGTTCCTCCTCGCAGCAGATTGTATTCCCTATAATTGTACTATAGAATTTTCCAAAAAGAAAGGAAATTCCTAGTTATTTTTAGGAATTTCCCTGCCGGCCTTTGCAGGGAAGATTCCCTTCCCTAGAGATTTATCAGATTTTTCCAGCGGATTCGTTGACAGTATTTGCGCGAAGACGGTAAAATAAAAGAGTATCTGTATATTATGTTCCTTGTTTCGTACCAGGAATCCATAAAGGGGGAGAAAATCGTGAGTCGTTTGCAAATCGAGACCCCGGGGCGGGCCCAGACGGTCCTGAATGGCCTGTATCAGGATATGCACCGTCGGATCAATGCCAGTTCGCCGGGGCTCTGTCCTGTGGACATGGCATTGAATTTCCTGCGCTTCTGCCATGCCCAGAGCTGCGGAAAATGCGTACCCTGCCGAGTGGGATTGGGGCAGCTGGAAACCCTCATCGAGCAGGTGCTGGAACGGACGGCGACCCTGGAGACCATCGACCTGATCGAAGACACCGCCCAAGTGATCGCTGATTCTTCGGACTGTGCCATCGGCTATGAGGCGGCCTATATGGTGCTGAAGGGAGTCCGGGGTTTCCGGGAAGATTATGAGGAGCACGTACTCAATGGCCGCTGTATCTGCGGTCTCAGCCATCCGGTGCCCTGTGTCTCCACCTGTCCGGCCCATGTGGATATCCCCGGCTACATCGCCCTGATCCGGGAAGGCCATTACGAAGAAGCCCTGGACCTGATCCGCAAGGACAATCCTTTCCCGGCAGTCTGCGGCTACGTGTGTGAACATCCCTGCGAATTCCACTGCCGCCGGCAGATGGTGGATGATTCGGTGAACATCTGCGGGCTGAAGCGGTTCGCGGTGGACCATGCCAAGCCATCCCATGCCCCTGTTCCGGCGCCAGCTACCGGCAAGACAGTGGCAGTGATCGGCGGCGGACCGGGTGGTCTGACGGCAGCCTATTATCTGTCCCTCATGGGGCACAGCGTCACGGTGTATGAACAGCGTCCCCAGCTGGGCGGCATGCTCCGGTACGGGATCCCCAACTACCGACTGCCCCTTGCGGTCCTGGAAAAAGACCTGGGCTACATCCTGTCCACCGGGATCCAAGTCCACACCGGGGTATCGGTAGGGACGGACCTGTCGGTAGAAGAGCTCCAGCGGCAGTACGATGCAGTGTACATCGCCATCGGGGCCCACAGCGACAAGAAGCTCCATCTGGAAGGAGAGGAAGCCCAGGGTGTCTACAGCGCCGTCCGGCTCCTCCGGGATATCGGAGAAGGCCGGGTGCCTGATTTCTCCGGCAAACGGATCTGTGTCATCGGCGGGGGCAATGTGTCCATGGATGCCACCCGGACGGCCAAACGG
Organism: Acidaminococcus nyctereutis; assembly: GCF_052216985.1. Classification (NCBI taxonomy): domain Bacteria; kingdom Bacillati; phylum Bacillota; class Negativicutes; order Acidaminococcales; family Acidaminococcaceae; genus Acidaminococcus; species Acidaminococcus nyctereutis. The sequence goes on along the minus strand of NZ_JBQOUY010000032.1, from coordinate 12,446 downwards.
CTGGGTGCGGCTTCCGTCCAGTGCATTTACCGGCGTCGGCTGGAAGATATGACCGCTCTGGAAGAAGAGGTCCAGGCAGCCATGGCGGAAGGCTGTGAAATCGTCACCTTGGAAGCGCCCAGCCGGATCGAGACTGACGGACAGGGTCATGTGACGGCACTCTGGACCCAGCCCCAGCACATCGGCCCTTACAATGGGAAGAGCCGGCCCAATCCGGTAAAGGCGGATCTGCCAGAACGGCGTTTCCCCTGCGATGCCCTTATCGTGGCCATCGGTCAGTCCATCGTCACCAAGCCTTTCGAAGCCATCGGGGTCACGGTCAGCCGAGGAACCATCCAGGCGGACCTTTCCAGCAGCATCCCGGGCCTGAGGAACCTGTTTGCCGGCGGCGATGCTGTTTCGGGGCCGGCCACCGTGATCAAAGCCGTAGCAGCCGGCAAGGTAGCAGCGGACAATATCGATTCCTTCTTCGGCTATCACCATCGGATTTCCTGCAAAGTGGAGATTCCTCCTGCCCATTTCACCAATACGCCTCCCTGCGGCCGGGTGAACCTGAAACAGCACTGCACGCCCCATTGTGTAGGGGATTTCCAGCTGGTCTCAGAAGGGATGACCCCGGAAGAAGCCCGGCAGGAAGCCAGCCGCTGTCTGCGCTGTGACCACTTCGGTTACGGTAGCTTCAAAGGAGGGAGGAATCGGGAATGGTGACCTGTACCATCGATAACAAGACGTTTCAAGTGCCGGAAGGCACCACCATCATGGAAGCGGCCCGACAAGTCCAGATCCAAATCCCTCATCTGTGCTACCTGAAGGACCTGAACGAGATTGCCGCCTGCCGGGTGTGCTGCGTAGAAGTAGAAGGGGAACACGCCATGGTGACGGCCTGCAACAGCCCGGTCCGGGAGGGGATGGTGGTCCATACCAATTCTCCCCGGGCCCGCCGTACCCGGAAGATCAATGTGGAGCTGATCCTGTCCCAGCACGACTGCCGCTGTGCCACCTGTGTCCGCAGCGGGAACTGCCGGCTCCAGGAACTGGCCAACGATCTGGGGATCCATGACAGTCCTTATGAGGAACAGCTGCCTAAAGGGCTGCGGAAGGCCTGGACCACCACCTATCCCCTATACCACGACTACAATAAATGCATCAAGTGCATGCGCTGCATCCAGGTCTGCGATAAGATCCAGGATATGCACATCTGGGATGTGGCAGGCACCGGCGGCCGGACTACCATCGATGTTTCCGGCAACCGGGTGATCAAAGATTCAGACTGCACCCTGTGCGGCCAGTGCATCATCCACTGCCCAGTAGCAGGGCTGCGGGAACGGGATGATACGGCAAAGCTCTATGAGGCTCTGGCGGACCCGGAAAAGGTGACGGTGGTCCAGGTAGCTCCTGCCGTACGAACGGCCTGGTGTGAAGCCTTCGGCCTGCCCCGGAAGGAAGGGACCATCGGGAAGATGGCCGCGGCTCTCCGGCGTCTGGGATTCGACCATATCTACGACACCACCTTCGCCGCCGATCTGACCATCATGGAAGAAGCCCATGAATTCCTGGAACGGTTTTCCAAGGGCGATACTCGGGACTTCCCCATGTTCACCAGCTGTTGCCCTGGCTGGGTCCGCTTCCTGAAGGGCCAGTATCCAGAGCTCACCAGCCAGCTTTCTACTTCCAAATCGCCCCAGCAGATGTTCGGGGCCATGGCCAAGACCTGGCTAGCCGATAAATTAGGGGTAGAACCAGAAAAACTGTACTGTGTCTCCATCATGCCCTGCCTGGCGAAAAAAGCAGAATGTGCCCTGCCCACCATGCGGACGGTCCACGGACCCGATGTGGATCTGTCCCTGACCACTCGTGAATTCGTCCGCATGCTCCGGGCGGACCACCTGGACCCGGCCCTGATGCCAGAAGAACCTCTGGATGACCCTATGGGGACCTATACCGGAGCGGGGACCATCTTCGGAGCCACAGGCGGGGTCATGGAAGCAGCCCTGCGGACGGCCTATGCCAAGCTCATGGGAAAAAATCCGGATCCGGACTTTTTCGCCGCCATCCGTACCGGCCCAGCCCTACGGGAAGCCACTTATACGTTGGCGGGCAAAGAGCTGCGGTGTGCCGTAGTCAGCGGCCTGGGCAATACCCGGCAGCTGATCCGGGCCCTGAAACGGAAAGAGGTCCATTACGACTTCGTAGAAGTGATGGCCTGCCCAGGAGGCTGTGCCGGTGGCGGAGGCCAGCCCATTCCCCGGCATGATGAGGAATTCCAGAGTGTACGGGGCCAGCAGCTTTACCGGCTGGATGAGGAAAATCCCCTGCGCTGTTCCCACGACAATCCCCAGATCCAGCAGCTTTACCGGGAGTTCCTGGGAGAACCCTTGAGCCCCAAAGCCGAAGCACTACTCCATACGGACCATTTTGGGTGGAAGATATGAAAATGGGGTGTTGCACGTGTGAAAACCACACACGTACAACACCCCATTCGTCATATGTCATACGTCATACGCTTTTGGAAATCAATTTTTCCAAATTAATTTTAGAATTTTAAAATCTAACAAACAATGCAACTGATTATCTCAAATCCAACGCCAGCAAAGCTGGCTTCCAGCGGCGTATGACGTATGACATATGACGGGCTGTTGCTCATGCAACAGCCCCTTTTTCAGCACTCCGTTCCCCCGGTCAATTTGGCGTCTGTTTCGTTTTCTACGGCCGTCTCCACAGCCACTTTCAGGCCTGCCACGATGGTCTCCAAGGCCATGCTGGGCTGGTCTTTCAGACGGGCTGCCTGTTCCGGCAGGTAGGGCACATGGATGAAACCGCCCCGGCGTTTCCGGGTATCGTGGGCCAAAAGATCCATAAGCCCGTAAAACACATGGTTGCACACAAAGGTCCCTGCCGTATTGGAGACTTTGGCCGGGATCCCTTTTGCGGTCAGGGCTTCCACGATTTTCTTGATGGGCAGGGTGGAAAAATATCCTACAGGGCCGCCGGGCACGATGGATTCATCCACCGGCTGGTTCCCTTCGTTGTCCCCGATCCGGAAATCATCGCAGTTGATGGCCACCCGTTCCACGGTCAGATCCGTCCGCCCCCCGGCCTGGCCGATGCAGATGACGATATCCGGATCAAATACAGCGATGGCTTCCTTCACTTTGGCAATGGCTTTCAGCCGCACCGTGGGGATCTCCACCGTGTGGACTTGGGCCCCAGCCAGGGTCAGGCCATCTAGCTTCTTTACCGCTTCCAGGGCCGGATTCACCGTTTCCCCGCCAAATGGATCAAAACCTGTCAACAATACTTTCATCATTGGTTCCTCCTTTAAAATGCCAGAATATACATCAGCGCGATCTGTACGCAAAGCATGGTCACAGCCAAGGGCAGCTGGGCCTTGATGACGCCGTACCGGTCAGAGATCTCCAGCAGGGCCGAAGGCACCAGGTTGAAGTTGGCAGCCATAGGGGTCACCAGGGTCCCGCAGTAGCCAGCCAGCATCCCCAGGACACCTACGATGGCCGGATCCGCACCGTACTGCTGGACCACCAGAGGGATCCCGATACCGCTGGTGATGACAGCAAAAGCCGCAAAAGCATTGCCCATGATAATGGTGAACAAAGCCATGCCCAGACAATAAGCGATGATCACTGCCAGCTTGCTGTCCATCGGCACATGGGCCGTCACCAGTTCAGCCACCACGTTCCCTACACCAGCTTTGGCGAACAAGGCCCCCAGGGCTGCCAGGAACTGGGGCAGGATGATGGCCCAGCTGACCGCATCCGTAAGCCTCCGGCCTTCATCCATGGCCACTCCCAAGGAATCGTGGGTCAGCAGGAAAGCGGCGATCAGGCTGGCGATGGCCCCCAGGCCCAGGCCTACCAGCGCTCCCATTTTCGTGAATACTACGACCAAGAAAATCACCAGGGGGATCACCAGGGTAGGCAGCAGCAGTTTATTTCCGTACCGGTCCGCCGAAGCCTTCTTCGCTTCCGGAGTGGAGCTGTGATAATCTCCCGTAGACAGGAGTTTCAAAGTCGCCAGCACCGTCATGGCCACCACTGCCAGACCAGTAACCCAGCCAGGCACCATTTTGCCGAAGCAGAAGGTCAGCCCGTACAGCCCCCAGAAAGCCGCCGTCCCCAGACGGTGTTTATGGGCCTTGTCCTTCAGGGTCAGGAAAGCAAAGACGAACAGCAGCAGGCCAGTGAGCCAGTACATATGTTCCAGGCTAATGGTCATTTTCCCTCACCTCCCTTTGTTTCCGCTGGGACATCCTTCATCCGGGCAGCGATTTTCCGATCAAAGAGGGTGAAACGGACTGCCGCCAAAAGAAAGGCACAAATGGCTGTCGGGATGGCATAGAGAGCCATCTTCCCCAGTTCCACCGTATATCCGGCCGAGGTGAACACCCCTTTGATCAGCAGCAAGCCGCCAGTGGCAATGAACATCAGCTGGCCATAGAAATTCCCGTAGTTTTCCGAAGAAGCCGCATAGCTCCGGACCTGGTCCTGGAGATTTTTGGGCAAATTCTTTCCCTTTGCTGCAGCCGCTTCCGCCATAGGGCTCACAATGGGCCGGATGAAATTGGGATGGCCCCCGATGTTGATGCCTAGGGCCAAGGTCACCTGCCGGAACAGCATGTACAGCATCATGATGCGCCCAGCGGTCAGGTTCCGGAAGCCCCGGATGAAATTCCCCGCCTGTTCCCGGAGCCCCTGCCGTTCCATCAGTCCGATCACCGGCATGATCAGTACGAACAGGGACATGTACCGGTTGGTGGTGAACGCATCTCCGATAGTGGTCAGGATGGCCAGGAAATCCATGCCTCCGGCCAGCCCGGTTGCCACCCCAGCCAGGATTACCACCAGCAGGGGATTCAGTTTCAGCAGCAGACCGATAATGACGATCACGACGCCCACCAATTTAATCATAAACTCACCTTCCTTTGTCATTATCCAACGTCTCTCTATATTCGCCGCAGCAAAATAAAATCCTGCTAAAAAAGTAGAGATTTTTGTTAGTCTGGACAAATACATTCTCTTTGCCGTATGATGGAATCTGAAATTTCAAAGAAAGGAATCCATATCCTATGATCCACCGTTTTTCCGCTCTTTTCTTAGCTGGCTTGGCTGCTCTGTCTCTTTGGACTGTACCAGCCCCTCTCCAGGCTTCTCCCATCCAGCTTTCCACCCGTCCAGTCTCTTCTCAGAAAACTCCGGCATTCCCTGCCGCTCCTGGTTCCAAAAAGACATTTCCTCCGGCAGCCGTCACGGATCCTGCACCTCAGCCTGCGTCCCCGGCACCGGACCGGACAGTTTTTGAAAAATCCTCGGTCCCTGCTCCGACCGCTTCGCCTGCAGTACCGGCCGCCTCTCCCGCTCCCCAGCCTGCTGATGACCCCATTACCACCCTGACGATCAGCGCCGCCGGCGACTGTACCCTGGGCACGGAAGAAAGTTTCGGCTATGAAGGGACCTTCCCGGCTGCCTGGGATGGGGCAGGCGGCGACGGCTCCGTATTCCTGGCCGGTGTGCAGCCCATCTTCGCCCACGACGACCTGACTGTAGTGAACTTGGAAGGTCCCCTTACCACCCGGGGAGAACGCCAGGACAAGACTTTCGCCTTCCGGGGAGATCCGGCTTATGTAGAGCTGCTGAAAAGCGGCAGCGTAGAAGCCGCCACCCTGGCCAACAACCACAGCTATGACTATGGCAGCGATGGCTACTGGGATACCTTCAAGGTCTTAGGAGACACCGGTATCCTGCCCTTCGGCTATGAAGAAAGCCAATTGGTCACCGTCAAAGGGATCCCGGTAGGGTTGGTAGGAATCAATGCCCTGGAAGGCGGGGCCCCGGACCAGCTGTTGGCAGAACTGGAAAAAATAAAAGATAGGGGAGCCCGGCTGGTGGTGGTCTACTTCCACTGGGGCAGCGAATTGGAGACCCGCCCGGACGAAGACCAGGTCTATCTGGCCCATATGGCCATCGACCAAGGAGCGGATCTGGTACTGGGGGCGCACCCTCACGTGATCCAGCCCGTGGAAACCTATAAAGGGAAGACCATCTGTTACAGCCTGGGAAATTTTTGCTTCGGGGGAAACAGCAATCCCCGGGACAAAGATACCTTCATCTACCAGCAGACCTTCCGGTTCCAAAAAGGCCATCTTTTAGGTGCGGATCCGGGAAAAGTGATTCCCTGCCGGATTTCTTCCACTCCGGACTGGAATGACTACCGCCCCACCCTGGTGGAAGGAGAGGAAGCGGAGCGGATAAAGAGGAAAGCAAAAGGAGCTGTTGCCTGAGCAACAGCTCCCCTTTACGCCCCCAATATCCCGCCTACCACCATGCCCAGGTAGGTACCGATCACGTAGCCGAAAGTCCCTACCAGCATGCTGGGGCCTACCAGGGCCGTCCAGCCCTGGGAAATGGCCATCCCTGCCGCTGTCGTAGGTCCCCCGATATTGGCGTTGGACGCCAGCACGATATCCTCCAAACTGAAATGGAACAGCTTGCCGCCCACAAAGCAGAAAGCCATGTTCACCAGGACCATCAGAAAACAGAACACGAACAGCAGCGGTGCGTTCCGGAGGATTTCCATGACAGAAGCAGGCACCCCGATGGCAAAGAAGAACAGGTAAATGAAATACGTACCGATTTCTTGGGCACCGGCCAAGGCCGCCGCCTGTTTTTCAAAAAAGGTGGCAAACCCCATGGAAAATAGGGTGATCCACACATATTGGCTGCTGAAGAAGGTGTTGGCCATATGCCCCAGACCGCTGCCAGCAGGAATGGCCGCCCCCAGCACCTTCCCCAGGTTCTGGGAAAGGGTCACCACCGCCACGGCGTAGAACAGATCCAGTGCAATGTCTTTCAGAGAAATGTCCTTGGCCTGCCAATAGGCTGCCGCCTGGGTCTGGGCATCTTCCCGTCCCTCCCGGGCCACCTGGTCCATGTGGGGATGAGGGTAATATTTTTGGAAAAAGGCGCTGCTCACGCATTTCAGCAGCACCAGGAAATAGACCGCCATGTTCAGGTTGTCTGCCACCACCGTTGCAGAAATCAGGGTGCCTTCCGTGTGGAAGGCATCGGCCAAAGCCACGAAATTGACGCCGCCTCCGATGTAGGACCCGGTCATCATGGCCGCTACCTTGGCCAATCCGTCGATCCGGCTCCCCAACAGCCAGCACCCCAAGACGGCGCCACAGACAGTCCCTGCCGCCCCGATAAGGAAAATGATCAGCAGCCGTCCCGTTTCCTGCCAGATCTTGCTCAGGTTGGCCTGGAGCAGCAGAAGCGGAATAGCCAGAGGCACTGCGTACCCCCAGATCATATCGTCATAAATGGGCGCATGGCTGGGGATCACATTCAGGTTGACCAGCCCAATGGCCGCGATAAGAGCCAGTACAGCTCCGGAGATCCGAGAGGCCCAGGCATAAGTCTGTTCCAACCAAATGGCCCCGGCTACCACGCCGCTGGTCAGGGTCAGCAGCAGCCAGGTATTTTCCGGTGCGATCAATGTATCCATAAACAGCTTCCTTCCTTATTCATTCTTTGCACACATCCACCCAGCGGTCCGGGCCCACCAGGCTTTCCAATTCCTCCACGGTAAGCCGGACCCCGCCGCCCTTTGCTTCCAGATATTTCTTTGCTTTTTCCATTGACAATGGAATCACCTGCCTATTTGCATGATAATTTTTAGTATACTTCTCCCAGCCGGAAATGGAAAGGGGATTGTTGACAGCTTTAGCTCCTCTTTCCTATAATTAGGAAGCATGCTGAAATATACTACTGGAAAAATAGGATTTTACGCTGTCTGTTTTCCCAGAGAAGGAGGGTACGATGGATTCGGAAGACGCAAAGATTTGTCTCATTGCACCTACGGAAAACCTGGCAGCCCGGGCCAAAGCCTTGATTGCCCGCCAGGGGCTCAACGTCCAGGTGGAAGTGGCGGAGCTGGAGAACGCAGTGGCCCTGGCCAAACGGTTGATGAAAGAACGGAAATACCTGTTCATCAGCCGCCGGGGCACCCGGGACCTGCTGCGAAAAAAACTGGGGATCGATGTGGTGAACATCCCTAGCGAAGCATCCGACTATATCCAGGCCATCCAGCGGCTGCGGAAAGAGACCCGTCCCATCGCCTTCTTTTCCTTTGAAGAAGAGATCAGCAACGAGCTGCGGACCATCTGCTATCTGCTGGACCTGAAGATGCAGCACTATTCCTTCAAAGACAGTACGGAATGCCGCCGGGTGGTGAAGCAGGCCGTCCGGGACGGAGCCGCCTGGGGTCTGGGCGGGATCGTATCCGAGCGCTATGCCAAGCTCTGCCATCTGCCCTATATCCGGGTGGAAAGTTCGGATGCCTCCATCCTCCACGCCCTGGAAACAGCCCAGCAGCTGTACCAGAACAAACTGGACAACGCCCGGAAGCAGGAACAGCTGAACATCCGGCTGGAACGGTACCAGAACATCCTGGACTATACCCATGATGCCATCATCGCCATCGATGAAAAAGGGAAGATCAGCACCACCAACCAAATCGCCAACCAGCTGCTCCGCCCGGCCAGACCGCCTTTCACCGGGCGCCCCATCGAAGACGTGCTGCCCAACACCCACCTCACCAATGTACTCCGGACCGGGAAATCAGAAATCGGCCAGATGATGCAGCTCCAGGGGAACCTGGTATCTACCAACCGGGTCCCCATCCTGGTAGACGGTCAGATCAAAGGAGTCGTCGCCACTTTCCAGGACATCAAGACCCTCCAGTCCATGGAACGGGACATCCGGGTAAAGCTCCACGAAAAAGGCTTGGTGGCCAAATACCATTTGTCCGACATCCTGGGGAATTCCCCTGGCATCGTGAAAGCCAAGAAACTGGCCCGGGATTTTGCCAATTCCCAATTCACAGTGATGATCTACGGAGAAACAGGGACGGGCAAGGAGATGTTCGCCCAGGGGATCCATAATGCCAGTCCCCGGAAGAACGGCCCCTTTGTAGCCGTCAACTGTACCGCTCTGAACCGGGACCTGCTGGAAAGCGAACTGTTCGGCTATGCGGACAGTTCCTTCACGGGAGCCAAGAAAGGAGGCAAAGCCGGCCTTTTCGAAATGGCCCATGGAGGCACCGTCTTCCTGGATGAAATCGGCGACCTGCCCCTGGAATTCCAGGCTCCCCTGCTCCGGGTCCTCCAAGAAAAAGAGGTCCGGCGGGTAGGAGACGACCGGGTGATTCCAGTGGATATCCGGGTCATCGCGGCTACCAACCGGAACCTGCTCCAGCTGGTGGAAGAGGATAAATTCCGGCGGGACCTGTACTACCGGCTGAATGTGCTCAGTCTTTCCATCCTTCCCCTGCGCCAGCGGGAAAACGACTACCTGAAGATTGCCCGGACCATTTACCATCAGGTGGCCGCTCAGCAGGACCTGTCCAAGGCCAAGAGTTTCCTGCGCATCATGCGGGCCTGCAAAGACTATGCCTGGCCGGGGAATGTCCGGGAACTGACCAATGTGGTGGAACGGATCTCCCTGCTGCTTTCCTGCGGCCAGACGGAGGGAGAGATCCTGCAGATCCTCCAGGAAGATTGGAAACGCCAGCAGCAGACACCCGTCCCCGTATCTCCTGCGCCCTCCCGACCGTTCCGTCCCAGCAGCGCCCCGCTGGATTCTGCGGTCCTCCAGGAGGCCCTGGCACGGAACCAGGGGAATGTATCCCAAGCCGCCCGGGAACTGGGGATCAGCCGCAGCACCTTCTACCGCCATCTGAAACAGTGATCTGTCCCACACCTGTCCCGCCTGCTACAGATGTGGGACAGGTGACACGATCCATAGCCGCTGCAGAACAGATCCCTCTGCCAGGGAAGCGGATCTGAAAAAGAAAAAATCTCCTGTGAAATGTACCGAAGCTGTAGCCTCGACGGTCTTTTCACAGGATTTTTTTCTATAAAAAAAGAAAAATTTGATTTTTGGCACGCTATTTGCATTATAGTAGGGCAAATGAATTTGATCGATTCGTTGGACGACTTTTCCCGGTATGGCCAATTGGGGAAAAGCTAAAGGGAGGTAACTATCTTGAATTCGACACTTGCCATCATTTCCTTACTTATTTTAGTCAGTGTCATCATCACAGGATTCGTCCTGAAAAAGAACGTAGGACTGGTAGCCATCCTGGCCGCCACCATCTTCGGAGCCGCTATCGGAGAAACCGATTCCATCATCATCAAAGGCTTCAGTTCCAGCACTTTCATCATGCTGCTGGGGGTTTCCCTGCTGTGCACTATCGCCACCAACAACGGCACCCTGGAGCTCACGGCTAAGAAATTCCTCAACATGTCCGGAGGCCATGTAAAAGCCGCTCCCATCATCATGTACCTGATCGGCTACACTATCGCAGCCATCGGGCCGGGCTGTGTACCGGCTCTGGGGATCGTAGCGGCCCTGAGCCTGCCCCTATCCAAGACCACCGGTTATAATTCGGTGATGCTGGCTGCCATCGGTGAAATCGGTTCCATGGCTGGCCGTTTCTCCCCTCTGACGCCGGAAAGCGTCCTGATCGGGAACCTGGCCCAAGCCCAGGGAATCACCGGTTACCAGAGCGCTGTGCTGATTTATTCCACCGTAACCACCATTGTCCTTTCCCTGGTGATCTACTTCATCTATAAAGGATACAAAGTCAAAGAAATCGCCGTCCAGGAACAGGAATCCCTGCCCCCGCTGAATCGGAAACAGATCACCACCCTGGCTGGGTTCCTGGTGATGATCGTCCTGTGTGCCGTATTCAAACGGAATGTGGGCCTGATTTCCTTCGCCGTCTCCATCGTCCTCCTGATCTTCAACGTGGATAACGAAAAAGCCACCATCAAAGCGGTTCCCTGGTCAACCCTGATGATGGTCACCGGAGTCGGCATGCTCATGAGCATCGTTTCTGCGGTAGGTGGCGTCACCATCATGTCCGCCGGCCTGGCCGCCATCATGACTCCGAAAAGCGCCGTGGCCATCCAAGGACTCTCTGCCGGGCTCCTTTCCTGGTTCAGCTCCGCCATCGGCGTAGTCTGGCCCACCATGGTCCCCACCGTTGGCTCCATCGCCGATCAGGTAGGGGTACGGCCGGAAGGACTGATTACCATCATGTGCCTGACCGCTTCCTTTGCTGGATTCAGCCCAGCTTCCACTGGCGGCAGCCTGATCCTGGCAGCTAACGCTACGGACCCGGCCTTCACCAAGGAAAAGGAAAACAAGATGTTCGTCCAGATGTTCGCTCTGTCCGCCCTGCTGCTGACCCTGACGGTCTCCGCCGGTCTGGTAGGCCTGTACAGTGTGATCTGATACTGTTACCCAAATTTTAAGGATAAAGAAAGAAGGATGCAAAATGGATGATGCAAAAGGATTGTTGGAAGGTATCGTAATCTTGGATCTGACCCGTGTGCTGGCAGGGCCTTACTGCTGTGCCCTCTTGGCTGATATGGGCGCTACGGTGATCAAGATCGAGAACCCCAAAGGCGGGGATGATTCCCGGAAGATGGGACCCTTCATCAACGACAATTCTGTATACTATGCCAACTTCAACCGCAGCAAATATGGCTGCACCATCAACTTCAAAGCCCCGGAAGGGAAAGAGATGTTCAAAGAAATGGTGAAACAGGCCGACGTGGTCATCGAGAACTACCGCCCCGGCACCATGGAGAAACTGGGCCTGGGCTATGACGATGTGCTGAGCAAGATCAACCCTTCCCTGATCTACGGCGCCGTGTCCGGCTTCGGCCAGACCGGTCCTTACAGCCGGCGGGCTGGCTATGACATCATCGGCCAGGCCATGGGCGGTATGATGAGCACCACCGGCTGGCCCGGCGGCGAACCCACCCGTGTAGGCACCCCCATCGGGGATGTGCTGGGCGGCCTGAACCTGTGCATCGGCGTCCTGGCAGCCCTGGTGAACCGGGTGAAGACCGGCAAGGGCGAAAAGGTGGATGTGGCCCTGGTAGATTCCGTGGCCGCTGCCATGGAAAACATCACCATGATCTACCAGGCTACGGGCCGGATCCCTCAGCGGATCGGCAACCGGTATGAATCCACTTATCCTTATGATTCCTTCCCAGCCAAAGACGGCAATGTGATCATCGGTACTGCCAACAACAAGCTCTATGACATCCTGTGCGATGTGATGGGCAAACCGGAACTGAAGACCGACCCCAAGTTCAAAGATGTGAAGGACCGGGTGGCCAACCATGTGGAAATGCGGAAGATCGTTTCCGACTGGACCAGCCAGTACACCATTGACGAAGTGGTGGAGACCCTGAACAAGGCCGGCGTGCCTTCCTGCCAGGTGAATACCTTGGACCGTCTGGTGAAGGAACCCCAGGTGGCGGGCGACCGGAAGATGTTCCCGGAAATGGATCAGCCGGGCATCGGCAAGCTGAACATCACTGCTGCTCCCCAGCACTTCACCCGTACCAAGGCCTG
>NZ_JBQOUY010000031.1:0-27091 GCF_052216985.1 Acidaminococcus nyctereutis | reverse complement strand
ACGTGATCTCCCTCAGTGAATCCCACAACAAGGCCAACATCAACCGGACCCGGGATGAATCCTTCGAAGGCCTGGAAAAGATCGTGAAGGATTTCTCCGGGGACATGGAAGTGTGCCTGGACGTGGCCACTGCCTTCGGCTGCCCCTTCGAAGGAAAGTTCTACGATGTGAAACCGCTGCTGGCCTTCCTGAAACGGGGCCATGACATGGGCATCCGTTCCTTCACCCTGTGCGATACGGTGGGCCTGGCAGATCCGAAACAGGTCCGGGAATTCGTGAAAGCCTCCCTGGAAGAATTCCCGGATTCCCATTTCGAAGTCCACATCCACGATACCCGGGGCATGGGCCTGGTGAATACCCTGGCCGCTGTGGAAGCGGGGATTGCTGGCGTCCAATCCACCCTGGGCGGCCTGGGCGGCTGCCCCTTCGCACCGGGAGCTTCCGGCAACACCGCTACCGAAGATCTGGTGCTGATGTTCAACGAAATGGGCTACGACACGGGGATCGACTTTGCCAAGATCCTGGCCGCGGCCAAGAAGGAACATGCAGAAGTGGAAGGGAATTATTCCGGCCACAATATCAACATCCAGAACAACACCGGCTGCTGCACGCCTCCCCAGCAGCATAATGAGTAAGCCGTGAGTCAGGGCTGTGGAAAGTACCGTACATGTTTGTCGGTTCTTTTCACAGCTCTTTTTTAAAAAAGTAAGAACTATTTTTATTAGAGTTTTTTTGAGATAAAAATGTGATATACTAAACAAATGCGAGAAAGAAAGAGAAAGCAGGTGAAGAGGGATGGAAATCTATGAAATGCCTCGGTTGGAGGGAGAAACCAACAGCGACTTCGTATATCGGAGCCTGCGGGAAAGCATCATCCGCATCACCCTCCGGCCGGGGGAGATCATCAGTGAGCCCTTGCTGCAGAATTATTTCCAGATGAGCCGCAGCCCCATCCGGGAGGCTCTCAGCATCCTGAAACATGAAAACCTGCTTTCCGTGGCTCCCAAATCCCGTACCCAGGTGGTGCTCATGAACAAGAGCCTGCTCATGGAGAGCCGCTACCTCCGGTGCGTCATGGAAGAGAAGATCCTCAAACGGATCTTGGAAAAAGACGACACGGAACCCCTCCAGCAAAAGCTGAAAAAGATCATGGACGAAGCGGAAGATGCCATGGAGCACCGGGCCTCAGCCGTGAAAGTCATTTTCGATTACGACAGCCTGTTCCACCGGACCGTTTTCGAATACGCTGGATTCAACTACCTATGGGACATGATCCGCACCTATAATATCCAGTACAGCCGGTTCCTGAACTTGTATGTGGAAGAGAAACTGTATGGGGAAAGCTTCCTGCCGGACCATCGGAGACTGATCCAGCGGATCCGGGATAAGGATTGGTCCCATCTGGAACAATACGTCAATGACAACTACGTCCATGTGGAAGGATATCTCCGGGAACTGGAAACCAAACATCCCAGTTATTTTGATAATTAAAGAGAAGGGGATGTGAAAAAATGAAGAATCATTTTTCACACCCCCTTTTTTTACGGCTTCTTATTGCATAAAAATGAATAATAATGTATAATTATCACAAAAGCAACTGATAAAACCCTGTATATGGGCCAATAGGGAGGAATATTTATGAAAAAGATGAAGATGTTCGCTGGAATCCTGGCCGGGCTGATGCTTTGCGTGGCAGCAGCCGGATGCGGGGGCAGTACGGGAAGAGGAGACAAGAAAACGGCGGCGAAGAAGGAACTGATCGTGGGGACGAACCCGTCTTTTGCGCCTTTTGAATTTACGGACAAGAAAGATGGCAAGGTCATGGGCTTCGATATCGACCTGATCAATGCTCTGGGCAAAAAAGCCGGATACGATAAGGTGACCATCAAGAGCATCGCCTTCGACGGATTGATCCCTTCTTTGGAATCTGGGAATATCGATGTTTCCATCACGGGGATGAGCATCACCGAGGAACGGAAGAAAAAAGTAAATTTCACGGATCCCTATTATGAATCCGGCCTGATGGCCGTGGTGAAGAAGGACAATACAGCCATCAATGGGCTGGATGACCTGAAGGGCAAGACCATTGCCGTGCAGCTGGGCACCACCGGGGCCAAATATGCGGAAACCATCCAGGGGGCCAAGGTGAAGACCTTCGATTCTTCCGACCTGGCCTGCCTGGAACTGAAGAACGGGGGAGCCGATGCGGTGATCAGCGATCTGCCGGTGCTCCAGTATTTCTTGAAACAGGGGGGCAGCCAGTACGCCAAGAGCGTGGGGACTCCTAAGAAAGGTGATTTCTACGGCATCGCCACCGCCCAAAAGAATAAGGAACTGTGCGACAAACTGAACAAAGCCTTGGCAGAAATGAAGAAGGACGGAGAATACCAGAAGATCTACGACAAGTGGTTCAAGGCGGAGTAAAGAAAAAGGGGCTGCTGCATATGCAACAGCCCCTTTTGAGGTCTCGGGTCGCGGGTCGTGAGTCGCGGGCTTGTTGGTGCAGCCCGAAGATTCGGTTTCGCTGCTTTCAGCCGATTTTGTCGTACTATCCTATAGAAAAACACAGAACGGCTTGAACGTCCAGGCTCGCGACCCGCGACCGGCGGGGTGAAATTTTTCACCCCGCCCTTTTCTCGAAAACCAGTTGTATAAACATACGCAACGCTGTATAATGATTACATTATGAAGATGGAGGGAAGAACATGAAAAAAATCTCTGCTGTAATGTGCGTACTGGCTGCTCTGATGCTGGCTGTAGCCGGCTGCGGAAGCGATACCAAACCGGCGGCCAACGACCAGAAAGTGATCAAAGTAGGTACTGAACCCACCTTTGCTCCTTTTGAATTCCAGGAAAAGGGTTCCAAGGAATTCACCGGCTTCGACATGGACCTGGCCCGGGCCATCGGCAAGAAACTGGGCAGAAAAGTGGAAATCCAGAACATGGGCTTCGATGCGCTGATCCCAGCTCTGAATTCCGGCAACATCGATGCAGTGGCAGCGGGCATGAGCATCACTGAGGAACGGAAAAAGGCTGTGACCTTCTCCGACCCCTATTACACCTCCGGCCTGGTGGTGGTGGTCACCAAAGACAACAACGCAGTCAAGAGCATCAAAGACCTGGAAGGCAAGAAAATCGCCGTACAGATCGGCACTACGGGAGCTGACAAAGCGGCCAAGGTCTCCGGGGCCAAAGTGACCTCCTTCAACACCAACGCAGAGGTCTTCCTGGAACTGGAAAACAAGGGCGTGGATGCGGTGATCATCGACAGACCGGTGGCCCAGTATTACCTGACCAAGGAAGGCAAAGACAAAGACAAGATCGTAGGGGATACCATGGATGCTGAATCCTATGGGTTTGCCTTCAAGAAAGACAGCAAACTGGCTGCCGATTTCAACAAGGCACTGGCTGAACTGAAAAAAGACGGTGAGTATGATAAGATCTACACCAAATGGTTCGGCAAAGCCGCTAAAGCTGCCAAATAAACAGCTTCTGGAAAAGGAAGAGAATGCATGAATCTTGAAATCATCAAGGAATCCCTGCCCCTGCTGCTTGCCGGGGCAGGCATTACGGTAGAAATCACAGCGGCCAGTGTGGGCCTGGGCCTGTTCATCGGTGTAGTGGTGTCCCTGATCCGTCTTTGCGGCATCAGGGCTCTGCGCGTTTTAGGCGATGTGTACGTCACCTTTCTCCGGGGGACGCCTCTCCTGGTCCAGATCTTCCTGGTGTATTTCGCCCTGCCGGCCCTGATCCATCATCGGGTGGATGCCTATGTGGCTGCTATTTCCGCCTGTTCCATCAACTCTGGGGCCTATGTGGCGGAAATCTTCCGGGGCGGCATCGAATCCATCGACAAAGGACAGATGGAAGCTGGACGGAGCCTGGGCATGACCTGGTGGCAGACTATGCGCCACATCATCCTGCCCCAGGCTTTCAAACGGATCATCCCGCCTTTGGGCAATGAATTCATCGCCATGCTGAAGGACTCCTCCCTGGTGTCCGTCATCGGGTTCGAAGAACTGACCCGCCGGGGCCAGCTGATCATCGCCCGGACCTATGCTTCTTTTGAGATCTGGCTCAGCGTGGCCATCATCTACCTGGTTATGACGTTTGCCGTAGCCCGTTTCGTAGGCGTCCTGGAAAGGCGGTATAAGAAAGATGAACAGTGAAATGATCAAAGTCCAAGGGCTCCGGAAAAGCTACGGGGACAATGAGGTCCTCAAAGGCATCGATGTGACCATCGCTGAACAGGAAGTGGTGGTGGTCATCGGTCCCAGCGGCGGCGGGAAAAGTACCTTCCTGCGCTGCCTGAACTATCTGGAAGTGCCCACTTCCGGCACCATTACCTTTGACGGGATCCCCCTCAATGGGGAAGCCAACATCAATGAAGTGCGGAAAGAAGTGGGAATGGTGTTCCAGCGGTTCAACCTGTTCCCCCATATGACGGTGATGGACAACCTGATCCTGGCTCCTATGATCGTCCGCCATGAATCCAAAGAGGAAGCGGTGGCAAAGGCGAAACTGTACCTGGATAAGGTGGGCCTGCTGAACAAGGCCGATGCCTATCCCGGCAGCCTTTCCGGGGGCCAGCAGCAGCGGGTGGCTATTGCCCGGGCCCTGTGCATGAAGCCCAAAGCCATGCTGTTCGACGAACCCACTTCTGCTCTTGATCCGGAAATGATCAACGAAGTGCTGGACGTCATGAAGAACCTGGCCCAGGAAGGGATGACCATGGTGGTGGTCACCCACGAAATGGGGTTTGCCCGGGAAGTAGGGGACAGGATCCTCTTCCTGGATGGAGGGAAGATCCTGGAAGAAGGGGATCCTACCGAATTCTTCGCCCATCCCAAGAACGAACGGGCGCAGAATTTTCTGTCCAAGATTTTGTAAGGATGGGGGGTTGTTGCACGTGTATGGTTTTGATACGTGCAGCAACTCCTTCTCTTTTATCAAAAAAATTTACATTTTCCCTATTTTCTTTGCAGGGATTTCAGTACAGTTGTAGAATACTATTAATAACAACGATGGGAAATGTCCCATTGGTGAGGAGGTCGTTATTATGGCAGTTAAAGTTCGTGGAAAAAACATCGAAGTCACCCAGGCGTTAAGAGATTATGTGGAAAAACGTGTCCAGACCATAACCAAGCAGTTCAAGACCGTGGGCGAGATCACGGCAGTGATGCGGGTGGAAAAAGGGAAACATATCGTTGAAATCACGGTGCCGGCCAGCGGGATCGTCCTGAGAGCTCAGGAAACATCCGAAAATATGTATGCATCCATCGACCAGTGTGTGGAAAAGATCGAACGGCAGATCCATAAATACAAGACTCGTCTGATGAAACGGAAATACAGCAATTTCCGGGATGCAGAACCGGCTCCCCTGCCGGATGTGAACGAAGAGGTCCCGGAAGAGACGGACGAATTCAAAGTGGCCCGGACGAAGAATTACGCCATGCGGCCCATGGGTGTCCAGGAAGCCATCATGCAGATGAACATGCTGAACCATGATTTCTTCGTATTCTTCAATGCGGAAACGGAAAAGATTGCCATCGTCTACCGGAGAAAGAGCGGAGACTATGGGCTGATCAACCCGGAATTGGCTTGAGGGAGCGGGAAAAGAGCTTTCTCGGGATTTCATGAAATTTTTACAAAGAGTCGAGGCATTTGCCCCGACTCTTTTTGACTTTCATATACGCATTTGTTACAATTAAAAAATGGATTTATATTGATATTTTTGCGCCTGGAGCGCTGTAGGATCGAGGAGTGATATACTTGCTGGAAAACCTGATGAAACTGGTCTTTGGGGACCCCAATAAAAAAGAACTGAAGGTCTGCCAAGGCTATGTGGATAAGATCAACGCACTGGAACCGGAAATGGCCGGTCTCAGCGATGCCCGCCTGTGTGCCAAGACCCAGGAATTCAAACTGCGCCTGTCCAAAGGGGAGACTTTGGACGATCTGCTGCCGGAAGCGTTCGCCGTGGTCCGGGAGGCATCCCGCCGGGTCCTGGGGCTGCGCCATTTCGATGTGCAGCTGATCGGGGGCTGTATCCTCCACCGGGGGAATATCGCCGAGATGCGTACCGGTGAAGGGAAGACCCTGGTCGCCACCCTGCCGGCCTATCTGAACGCCCTGGAAGGGAAAGGGGTCCATGTGGTCACGGTCAACGATTACCTGGCCCGCCGGGACAGCGAAGATATGGGCCGGGTGTATCGGTTCCTGGGGCTGTCCGTGGGGCTGATCATCCACGATATGGATTATCCTGCCCGGAAAGCGGCTTATGCGGCTGACATCACCTATGGGACCAACAATGAATTCGGGTTCGACTACCTCCGGGACAATATGGTGGTCTCTCTGGATCAGATGGTCCAGCGGCCCCTCCATTATGCCATCGTGGACGAAGTGGACTCCATCCTCATCGATGAAGCCCGGACACCGCTCATCATTTCCGGGCCCGGGGAAAAATCCACGGATCTCTACAACATCATGGCCGATGTGGTGAAGAATTTAAAGGAAAAAGAAGACTACACGGTGGATGAAAAACTCAAGACCGTGGCGCCTACGGAAGCCGGGATCGCCAAAGCGGAAAAGATGCTGGGCGTGAAGAACATGTATGATCCGGAAAACGGCACGGATCTGTCCCATCAGCTGATGGAAGCCCTGAAGGCCAAGGCCCTGATGATCCGGGACCGGGACTATGTAGTAAAAGATGGGGAAGTCATCATCGTGGACGAATTCACCGGCCGCTTGATGTACGGCCGCCGGTATTCTGAAGGGCTGCACCAGGCCATCGAAGCCAAGGAGCATGTGAAGGTGGAACGGGAAAGCCAGACCCTGGCCACCATCACTTTCCAGAACTACTTCCGGATGTATGAGAAGCTGTCCGGCATGACCGGTACTGCCAAGACGGAGGAACAGGAATTCCAGAAGATCTATGGCCTCAGCGTCTATGTGGTGCCCACCAATAAACCCAATATCCGGATCGACTACCCGGATGTGATCTACAAGACCAAGAAGGCCAAATACCGGGCGGTGGTGAAGGCCATCGAAGAGCTCCATGCCATCGGCCGGCCGGTGCTGGTAGGGACCACGTCCATCGCCCAGAGCGAGGAACTGTCCGCCATGCTCCATAAGAAAGGCATCCAGCACAATGTGCTGAACGCCAAGTACCATGAAAAAGAAGCTGAGATCGTGGCGGATGCCGGCCAGATGGGGGCTGTGACCATCGCCACCAACATGGCAGGCCGTGGGACGGATATCACCCTGGGAGAAGGGGTGGCCGAGCTGGGCGGTCTCCACATCATCGGTACGGAACGGCACGAATCCCGTCGGATCGACAACCAGCTCCGGGGCCGCTGCGCCCGTCAGGGGGATCCGGGGTCCACTCGTTTCTACCTGTCCCTGGAAGATGATCTGATGCGTCTCTTCGGGTCCGACAATATTTCCGGGATCATGGACAAGCTGGGGATGGATGAAGATGAACCCATCGAACACCGTCTGGTGACCCGTTCCATCGAGAATGCCCAGAAAAAAGTGGAAAGCCGGAACTTCGATATCCGGAAACATGTGCTG
Source organism: Acidaminococcus nyctereutis (assembly GCF_052216985.1). NCBI lineage: Bacteria > Bacillati > Bacillota > Negativicutes > Acidaminococcales > Acidaminococcaceae > Acidaminococcus > Acidaminococcus nyctereutis. The sequence continues at coordinate 19,519 of NZ_JBQOUY010000031.1, read as the reverse complement.
GAATATGATGATGTGATGAATGAACAGCGGGAAGTGATCTATGACCAGCGCCGGAAGATCCTGGAAAAGGCAGATCTGAAGGAAACGGTCCTGGGCATGGCTGACCATATCGTAGACCGGTCCATGGATATGTACGCCCCTAAGGAAGCCTACAGCGAAGACTGGGATGTGCCGTCCATGATCAAATATGCCGAGGAATTCTATGCGCCCCTGGGCAAACTGCAGGCAGAGGAACTGTCCAATATGAGCCGGGAGGAACTGGAAGAATACCTCCACAAACTGGCCCACGACTATTATGATGAACGGGAAGCGGCCATCACCGCTCCCATCATGCGGGAACTGGAGAACCTGGTGATGCTGAAAGTGGTGGATACCCACTGGATGGAACATCTGGACGCTATGGATGCCCTCCGGGAAGGGATCGGACTCCGGGCTTATGGCCAGCGGGATCCCCTGGTGGAATACAAATTCGAAGCCTATGATATGTTCGAAGCCATGAAGGAAGCCATTGTGGATGATGTGGTCCGGTATATGTACCGGGTGAACGTAGTGACTCAGCCTACGGTGGAAGACCATCTCTCTGAGGCTTCTGTGAACAACCCCAATGTGGACGGGACGGCGGAAGGAGCCCAGGCTCCGGCAGAACTCCACGGGGCAGAGCGGAACAGCGGATCTAAGTGACCTTTGGGGCTGAGGCCGGGACTGGGCTGAAGCAAAAAAAGGATGCAGCAAACGGAGCTGGGGCGACCTGGCTTCGTTTTTCCCATTTTTATTTTCGAAAAGAAAGGGCTGGAATATCTTGTTACTGGAAGAACTGAAACCGGCGATCATCCAACTGAAAGACAAACTGGACGAACTGAAGGACGGGCTGAAGATCGCCCAAAAAGAAGAAAGGATCGAAGACCTGGAGCATCAGATGGCGGCTCCCGGCTTCTGGGATGATCCGGATAAGGCACAGGTAGTGGCCCAGGAAGCCAACAACCTGAAAAGCGAAGTGGAGACATACCATGGACTGTCCCAGAAACTGGAGGATGTAGAAACCCTCTGGGAAATGGCTATGGAAGAGAAGGATGACAGCCTCCAGGGGGAAATCGAGGAGGAAGTAGAGAATGCCCGGAAGACCTTGGCGGACCTGGAATTGGGCATGCTGCTCAGCGATCAGTACGATGCCAACAATGCCATCCTGACCCTCCACGCTGGGGCCGGCGGCACGGAAGCCCAGGACTGGACCAATATGCTGCTGCGGATGTACACCCGGTATGCCGAACGGAAAGGGTTCACGGTGGAACTGCTGGACCTGCTACCCGGGGAAGAAGCCGGGGTGAAGAGCGCTACCTTGACCATCCAGGGCCACAATGCTTATGGCTACCTGAAAAGCGAGAAGGGGGTGCACCGTCTGGTGAGGATCTCTCCCTTCGATGCCAATGCCCGGCGGCACACTTCTTTTGCCGCTGTGGACGTGATGCCGGAACTGGATGAGACGGTGGAAGTGGACTTGAACATGGACGATGTGCGGGTGGACTACTACCGGGCCAGCGGTGCCGGCGGACAGCATGTCAACAAGACTTCTTCTGCTGTGCGGATGACCCACCTCCCCACGGGAATCGTGGTCCAGTGCCAGAACGAACGGAGCCAGCTCCAGAACAAGGAACGCTGCCTGGCCCTGCTCCGTGCCAAACTGTACGAATACGAAAAGGCCATCCAGGACAAGAAAATCAGCGAGCTTGCCGGAGATTATCAGGCCATCGAATGGGGCAGCCAGATCCGTTCCTATGTGTTCCAGCCCTACACCATGGTGAAGGACCATCGGACAGGAGCGGAAACCGGCAACATCTCGGCTGTGATGGACGGGGATCTGGATCCCTTCGTGGAAGCCTATCTCCGCAGCCTGAAGCACTGATCGTAATGGAGTGACACCATGAAAACCTATCAGAAACTTTTCCTGGCTTTGGTGGGCTTGGGACTGGCTGCTTCCTTATGCCTCAACTGGCAGCGGATCCAGGTGGAACGGGCCAATAAGACCATTGAGACCGTCATGGAATACAACAGCCTGGTACGCATGGCCCAGGAGGAAGGGGTCCCCAAGGAAGAAGTGTTCCGGGAATTCCGGGACCGGGGCGTGACCACTCTCACGGTGTTCGATACCAGCCTGGACAAACTGGCCCAGAAAGGGTCCGTGAACGTGCTCACCGGGGTCCAGCTCCTGGAACTAGCCCGGGTACAGCCGCTCCGGCCGGAATGGCAGGCCCTGGTGGACAGTCCCAACTTTATGGTGGATGCACTGTATATTTCCGCTGGGACCAGCGAACGGGCCCTGAAGGAAGTGGAAGAGGACATCCGGCTGCGGTTCGGTCCTGAACGGATCGTGGAAATGAATGCGTCCCCTCTGATCCTCCGGTTCGACGGGGATACCATCATCAGCAAGAACCCCATCGCCGGGGATGAACGGGGAGTCCGGGAAATGGACCTGGGACCCTCTACGGATGAGCTCCAGGATGTGGCGAAAAATGGTTTTATGGTGGCTATCCGGCCTACCAATTACTGTGAACGGTACACATCTTCGGCTGCCAGCGAAAAAGAACAGATCGATGCCTTCTTCCGTCGTCTGGATGACAGCGGAGCCAAGGTGAGCCTGATCATCGGCAGCGGCAAGCAGATGCTGGGGAATAAGCAGTACCTGCCTTTGGTGGCCCGAAACTTGCTCCAGCGGCATATCACCCTGGGCATGGTGGAAGGCGTCACCCAGCTCCAGTTCGTGAAACTGGAAGGGCTGACGGAACTGGCGAAACTGGCCGATTACCAGGTGGCCCGGACCTATGTGATCGCCGATGCGGAACAGCGGAAGATGCAGGTGTTCGATGCTTTCCGGCGCTGGTCCCTGGCCGATGAGGAACGGAATATCCGGGTGAACTACATCAAGACTTTCCTGACTCCCCGGGACAACAAGACCCTGCTCCAGACCAACCTGGACTATGTGGACCGGGTGACCCGGGACGTGGCCAGCAAAGGGTTTGCCAAAGGGCCGGCGGATATCTATAAGGTGTACCAGCCCAGCCGGCTGTGGTATGTGCCCATGGCCTTCTCCCTGGCCGCTGCCTGGTGCCTGTACTTCCTGCTTTTGGGCATCCTGCCGGAAAGGCACTATACCAAAGCTGTAGGAGGTTTGGGGGTGCTGGTGACGGCTGGCCTTTTTGCCGGCCCCCTGGGCCTTGTGGCCCGGCAGGGAGTGGCCTTCGGAGCGGCGGTGATCTTCCCGGTGCTTTCCATGCACCGGATGCTGGGGATCTGGCGGAAGCAGGGATCCCAGGGCAGTTTGGGAGCTCTGGCTCTGCGGACCTGTGTCCATCTGTTTGAAACCATCGTCCTGTCCCTGATCGGGGCGGCTATGGTCGGAGGCATCCTCAGTGATACCCGGTTCCTCCTGGAAATGGATATCTACCGAGGGGTGAAGGCCACCTTCATGCTGCCGGTGGCACTGACCTGCCTCCTGTTCCTGCGGACCCATGGCCTGTGGCAGCAGGGAGAAGACTGGCGGAAGCCTTTCCATCGGGTCATGGGCTTCCTGGACCGGCCGCTCAATCTGAAAGCCCTGTTCATCCTGGGTGTATTCGCCTTTGTGGCTTGGGTGTTCATCGGCCGCAGCGGTCATACCGCCGGCGTTCCGGTGCCGGCCATCGAGCAGAAGCTCCGGTTCTTCCTGGAAGAGACCATGTGGGCCCGTCCCCGGGAAAAAGAATTCATGATCGGCCACCCGGCCTTCTTCTTGGCGGCTTGGGCGGCCTGGAAAAAACTGCCTGCCTGGTTCTACGGGCTCTGCGTCACAGGCGCGGCCATCGGCCAGGGCAGTGCAGTCCAGACTTTCGCCCATATGCGTTCGCCCATCCTCATGAGCTATGTCCGGGCTCTGGACGGCTATGCGGTAGGCATGGGAGCCGGGCTGATCGCTCTGGCTGTCTTCGTCCTGGCGTATCCCCATGTGGCGGCGTTCTGTCAAAAGAGGAGGAATCCCCTTGGGTAAGATCCTGATTTCCGGCTATTATGGATTTTCCAATGCCGGAGACGAGGCCATGCTGACGGCCATCGTGACCAGCCTGAAACAGCAGGAGCCTCAGGTAGAACTGACGGTGATCTCCGGCCATCCGGAGGTGACGGCCCGGCTCCACCCGGTGCAGGCCATCCATCGCTTCAATTTTTTGGAAATCGGACGGGCAATGGCGGGGACGGACCTGCTCCTTTCCGGGGGCGGGAGCCTGCTCCAGAACGTGACCAGCCGGCTCAGTCTCTATTACTATCTTTCCATCATCGCCTTGGCTGGGCTCCTGGGGAAAAAAATCATGCTCTTCGCCCAGGGCATCGGACCTATCCGGGGAAGATTCAGCCGCTGGCTGACCCGGCTGATCTGCCAGCAGGCTGATCTCATCACCGTCCGGGACGACGGTTCTTTGGACGATCTGAAATCCATGGGCTTCGATCCGGAGTCCATCCGGGTGACCAGCGATGCGGTGTTTTCTCTGCCGGAAGGCAGGAAGGAGGCAGGAACCCGTCTATTGGAAAAGATGGGGGTGGACCTGTCCCGGCCCCTGGTGGGGTTCGCTTTGCGCCATTGGAAGGGGGAGGAGCGGTTCATCAAGGAATTTGCCCAGGCAGCTGACGCCCTGAAGCAGCAGTACCAGGCCCAGATCGTCTTCGTACCTCTCCAATTCCCGGCCGACGGGGAGCTTTCTGCCCAAGTGGCAGACGCCATGGAAAACCGGCAGGATGTCTTCATCTTAGACCAAAAATTTTCCACCCAGAAATACCAAGATCTGATCAGCAGTTTCCATCTTTTGATCGGGATGCGTCTCCACGCTCTGGTTTTCGCGGCCATCAACGATGTGCCCTTTATGGCTATTTCCTATGATCCCAAGGTGGACCGGTTCGTGGACGGGATGAAGGGCACGGTGGTCAATACCATCGACCGGATCACCAGCGGGGAATTGACGGCTATGGCCGGACGGCTGTGGCATGCGGACGGGCGGCAGGGCAGAGAACGGATCCGCGCCCTGCGGGAAGAAGCTCAGGCCAATATCGGCCGGGCATTGGACCTGATCCATCGATAAGCAGAAGGCAGAGATACAGGAGGTCGATTCCATGCTGGAAATGCGTCATGCAGGCAAGGTCTATCCTGGCGGGGCGGTGGCCCTGGAGGATATCAACGTACATATCAAACCGGGGGAATTCGTGTTCCTGGTGGGCCCCAGCGGGGCAGGGAAATCCACCTTCATCCGGATGATTTCCCGGGAGATCGAACCGACTTCCGGGCAGATCCTGGTGGATGGAGTGGATGTGATGAAGCTGAAGCGGGGGGACATTCCTTATCTCCGGCGGCAGTTGGGGATCGTCTTCCAGGATTTCCGCCTGCTCAACGACCGGACGGCCTACGAAAATGTGGCTTTTGCCATGCAGGTCATCGAAGCCCCCAGCTACAAGATCCGGAAACGGGTCAATGAAGTACTGGAGCTGGTGGGACTGAAGGACCGGGGAAACAATTATCCGGGGGAAATGAGTGGCGGCGAACAGCAGCGGATAGCCATCGCCCGGGCCATCGTCAACGATCCGCTCCTGGTGATCGCGGATGAACCCACCGGCAACCTGGATCCGGAAACCAGCAAAGACATCATGGAGATCTTCACCCAGATCAACAGCCACGGCACCACCATCATCATGGCTACCCATGACAAGACCATGGTGGATTATATGCAGAAACGGGTCATCGCCCTGGAAAATGGACGGATCGTACGGGATGACCGCAAAGGAGTCTATGGGTATGAAGTTTAGTACGAAATGGTATTACATCAAAGAAACCTTCACCTCCCTCAAACGGAATTCCCTGATGAGCATCGCTTCCATCAGTACTGTAGCCCTGTCCATCCTGGTGCTGGGGATGTTCCTGACCATGGTACTCAATGTGAACAACCTGGCCAGCCATCTGGAGAATCAGGTCCAGGTCACCATCTATATGGATGACAGCGCTTCCCAAGAGCAGCTGAAACAGATGGAGAAGGTCCTCCGGAGCACGGAAGGCATCGTCAAGGTGACCCCTCGGACCAAGGAAGAAGCCCTGGGAGAATTCAAGAAGCGACTGGGAGAACAGCAGAAACTGCTGGCAGCCCTGGGAGAAGACAATCCCTTCCCGGCTTCTTTTGAGATCCAGGTGGACCATCCGGAACGGATCCCTCAGCTGGTGGCCCAGGTCCAGCAGATGCCGGGCGTGGAAACGGCCAAGTTCGGCCAGGAAGTGGTAGAACGGCTGTTCCAGCTGACCCGGGTGCTGCGGCTCGGAGGGATCCTGCTGATCGTCCTTTTGGCCATCGCTACCCTGTTCATCATTTCCAATACCATCCGGATTACCGTCTTTGCCCGGCGCCGGGAAGTGAACATCATGAAATACGTAGGTGCCACGGATTGGTTCATCCGCTGGCCTTTCCTGCTGGAAGGGATGCTCATGGGCTTTGTGGGAGCGGTGATCGCTTCGGTGATCCTGTTCCAGGGCTACAACGCCATCCAGGCCAAGATCTATGGTACCCTGGCCTTTTTCCCCATGCTTCCCAGCTGGCCTACTATGGGGTATCTGTCCGCCGGGCTGATCTGCGTCGGGACCCTGATCGGGGCCTTGGGCAGCAGCATCTCTCTGCGGAAGTTCCTGGATGTGTAGGAGGCGGTGGACATGAAAAAAGGCACAGTCCTTTTGGCCGCTCTCCTGGCGGGATTCCAGATGGCCGCTCCTGTTTCCTGGGCAGGATCCATCGAAGACAAGAAGGCGGAACTGGAAGATGTCCAGCGCCAGATGGATGAAAAGGATGCCCAGCGGGAACAGAAAAAACAGGAAATCGGCAATGCAGTGGAACGGCTGATCGCAGCCCAGAACGAATTGGCGGAAGCCAAGCGGAAGCTGGTGGCCATCGAGAAACGGCAGCGGGCCCTGGAAATCAAGATCCGGCAGAATGAGGCAGCCCTGGCGGCCAAACAGCGGGATTATGACAAGACCCGGAAAGTCTACGAGAAACGGCTGCGGGATATCTATGAAAACGGACAGGTGAACTACCTGGATGTGCTGCTGGGGTCGGCGGATTTCCGGGATTTCGCTTCCCGGATGTTCCTGCTCCAGCGGGTGATCCGCCGGGATTTCGACCTCATCGACAAACTGGAAGCCCAGAAAGAAGCCCTGCTGGCACAGAAGGCCCAGCTGGATGAAAGCAAGCGCCAGCTGGATGCAGCTTATGCAGAAGGCAAGGCAGAACAGAAGATCGTGGCCCAGAAGACGGTGGAACGGCAGGCTCTCTATGAGCAGGCCCTGGCGGAAAAGGCCCGGCTGGATGCCGAGTATGAAGAACTCCAGCGGAACAGCCAGGAAATCACCGTCATGATCCAGCGCATGGAAGAAGAAGGACGGATGATGCCCCAGTCTGGCGGCACCGGGCAATTGTCCTGGCCCGTGAACGGGGAAATCACCTCTCCCTTCGGCTGGCGGGTCCATCCTATCTGGGGGACCCAGATCTTCCACGCCGGCCTGGATATCGGAGCCGATTACGGAGATCCGGTCCATGCTGCCGATGGGGGTACCGTGGTCTATGCCGGCTGGATGGGCGGTTATGGCAATGCTGTGATGATCGACCATGGGGGTGGCATGGTGACCCTGTATGGGCACAACTCCTCCATCACCGTGGGAGAAGGGGAACAGGTGAGCAAAGGACAGACCATTGCCCTGGCTGGGAGCACCGGCAATTCCACCGGTCCCCACTGCCATTTCGAAGTCCGGATCCACGGGGAAGTGGTGAGCCCCCTCCAGTATCTGCCGTAAAAGCGGAGAGTGCAGAGTAAAGAGTGAAGAGAATTTCTGCATTCAGTGGCAAACGCCCGGCGTTTGCCTTCCAGCGGCCAGTGACAAGTGACCAGTGACAGGGATGCTGCCGGGCAGCGTCCCACAGAGGCAAACTATGTTCAAAAAACGCTATACAGCCCCCCAGATGCTGGGGGTATTCTTCCTGTCCCTGGGTGTGTTCAGCGGCGGGACCTATTATTTGATGAAGAACTGGATCGGAGACCCGGGAGCCCTTTTCCAGATCGTCCGGACCATGCACTTGATCCAGCGGCATTATGTAGGGGAAACCGATCGGAAAAAGATCTATGACGGGGCGCTCAAAGGCATGGTGGGGGTCCTGCAGGATCCCTATTCTTCCTATTTGGACAGTCAGGATTTCGAAGCTCTTTCCACCATGACCGAAGGCCATTTCGGCGGGGTGGGCATGGTGATGGGCCAGAAAAAAGACAGCCAGTTCGTAGTGGTGGCTCCCATCGAAGATACTCCGGCTTATCAAGCCGGGATCAAAGCGGGGGATATCCTGCTGAAAATCGATGGGGAGGATCTGAGCGGTCAGAGCCTCAATGAAGTGGTGAAGAAAATCCGGGGCCAGGATGGGTCCCAGGTGACTTTGACCCTGAAACGGGGCAGCGAGGAAGCCAAAGACATTACCGTGACCCGCAGCGATATCAAGCTGAAAAGCGTCTACGGACGCATGGACGGGGACGGCATCGGCTACATCCGGGTGACCAATTTCAATGAAGATACAGCCAAGGATTTCGGAGCCAAGCTCCAGGAACTCCGGGATAAGGGGATGAAAGCCCTGGCGCTGGATCTGCGGGATAATCCAGGCGGCCTCTTGGAAAGCGGCGTAGAGGTGGCTCGGTACCTGGTGCCCAAAGGCCCCATCGTTTCCGTCACCGACAAGGACGGGAACACCCAGACAGAATCCTCCCAGCTGGAAAAAGTGGACTTCCCCCTGGCGGTGCTGGTGAACCATGGGACAGCCAGCGCGGCGGAAATCGTTTCCGGCGCCATCCAGGATACGGGTTCCGGGAAACTGTTCGGGGTCAAGACCTATGGCAAGGGCGTGGTCCAGAACGTCTTTCTCCTGAGCAACCGGACGGCAGTGAAACTGACGGTGGCCCGGTATTATACCCCCAGTGGAAGAAGCATCGATAAAGTGGGCATTACCCCGGATGAGGTGGTGGAAGCTGCCGATGAAGAAGGGGCCAACCAGCTGCAGGCGGCGGAACAGTATCTCCGTCAGCAGCTCCGACAGTAAGGGCAAGGAGCGTGGAACATGGAAATCATCAATACTCTGGGAAATCAGATCGCAGGCTGGAAGGCTCTTTTGGCTGGAGAAGCGGGGAAACTTCCGCCTCTGCCTTTCCTGAAGACAGGGGCAGAGGTCCTGCTGGGGCTTTTGGTCCTTTTCTTCATCGCCTATCGGTTCCGGACCCATCAGCTACGGCGGGAACGGAAAATACGATACCGGATCGCCCGGATGATCGCCCATCTGTGCGATACCTATGACAGTTTGGAAGATGTGGATTGGAAGAAACAGAAAGCCTATCGGTACCAGTTCGTGGATGGAGACCTGAAAATCCAGGAACGGGACATCGATGGGATGGAAGATCTGATCGGTCCGCTCCATCCGGGAGATGCCCTGAAATATACAGAAGTGTTCCTGAAAGGGGCCATCGAAAAAGCCATGAAGACCTGCAGCCCCGTAGAATTCACAGCCCGGGAAAAAGGGAGCGACGGAGTGTACCACTGGAAATCGTTCCTGTTCCAGGGCATCCGGAACGATAAGCTCCACCGCCGCAGCTGTCTGTTGCTGAAACGGGGGGTGGACGACAGCCGCAGTGCGGAAATGGAAAAGAGAGCCCAGCTGAGCCTGGATGTGAACGAGGCTCGGGAAGCCGCCCAGGCCAAGACAGAATTCCTGAACCGCTTCAGCCAGGATACTCGGGAAGCCCTCCGGGACATCATGGGGAACCTGACCTTGACCCGGGATGAAGTAGATCCGGCTCGGCGGAAGGAATATATGGACGAAAGCCAGCAGGAAGTCCGCTATCTCATGGCTATGATCGAAGATGTGAAGGAACTGTCCGATATCGAAAATGGGAATCTGGAGATCTGCAGCGAAGGATTCAATGTGGACGGGACCCTGGAGCGACTCAACCAGCTCTTTCAGAAAGAAGCTGAGAAACGGGGGATATCTTACAGCTGTACTGTGGAACCCCTTCTATATCCCAATTTGATCGGGGATGAGAAGCGGCTGGAACAGGTACTGCTGAATCTGCTGACCCATGCCCTGCTATTTACGGAGAAGGGCCAGAAGGTCCTTTGCGCCGTCCGCCAGAAACTGGTGAAGAACAAGAAGGCAGCGATGGAATTCACCGTGCTCTGTGCGGGCATGGAAGTGCCCCAGGAAATGGTGGACAAAGCTTTCCTGCCCTTTGAACTGACCCGCCAGGTGGGAAATGCCCGGGTCCATGGGGGCCTGGGCCTGGTGGTGACCCAGCGGCTGGTCCAGCTCATGGGCGGCCAGATCAAAGCAGACAATGCGGAAGGCAAGGGCGTACGCTACATCATCGAACTGCCTTTTGATTTTGCCAGCAGCGTCAAGTAAGCGGAAAGGAAGGATCAAGACATGCTCCATATCGGATGTCATCTGTCCTCCAGCAAGGGATTTGCCGCCATGGGAAGGACGGCCCTTTCCATCGGAGCGGATACTTTTGCCTTTTTCACCCGGAATCCCCGGGGCAGCAAAGCCAAGGAAATCGATCCCCAGGACGTGGAAAGCTTCCTGGCCCTCTGGGGACCCAACCGGGCTGTCCCCCTGGTGGCCCATGCTCCCTATACTCTGAACCCGGCTTCCAGCAAAGAGGATGTGCGGACTTTTGCCCGGGAGACCATCGAGGACGACCTGGTAAAAATGGAAGCCATCCCCGGCAATTATTACAACATGCATCCGGGGAACCATCTGGGCCAGGGAGTGGAAACCGGCATCCAGCTCATTGCGGCCTGCCTCAATGAGGTGCTGCCCCGGGCGGAACATACCACCCTGCTCCTGGAGACCATGGCCGGGAAGGGGACGGAAGTGGGACGGACCTTTGAAGAGCTCCGGGCCATCATCGACCGGCTGGAGCTGCCGGAAAAAGTGGGGGTCTGCCTAGATACCTGCCATGTGTGGGACGGGGGCTACGATATCGTCTCTGATTTAGACAAAGTGCTGGAAAAATTCGACCGGACCCTGGGACTGGACCGGCTGAGGGCCATCCATCTCAACGACAGCAAGAATCCCCTGGGGGCCCATAAGGACCGGCACGAAAAGCTGGGGGTGGGCTATATCGGCCTGGAAGCCCTGGAAAGGGTCGTGGACCATCCGGCCCTCCGGGGTCTGCCTTTCATCTTGGAGACCCCCAATGAACTGGCTGGATACCAGCAGGAAATCAGCCTGATGCGCCAGGCCCAGGAAGAAGGGGACGGCCGATGAAACTTCTTGCCATGCTGGGGAAAAGCCCCATGACCCTTTTGACCCTCCTGGGGGTTTTCCTGATCCTGGCCTTTTTGCTGCGGACCCGGAAGGTGAGACTCTCCACCCATCAGGCCACCGTCTGCGGGCTGCTGCTGGCCCTGACCCTGGTGCTGAGCCTCTTGCCCCTATACCGGATGCCTTATGGCGGCACCATCACCCTGGGCGGGATGCTGCCCATCATGCTCATCGCTTTTGCCTACGGTCCGGAAGTGGGGATCATGGCGGGTTTCGTCTATGGACTGCTGAACCTGCTGCTGAACCCCTATATCCTCCAACCGGTCCAGGTGCTCTTCGATTATCCTCTGCCGTTCATGGCCCTGGGGCTGTGCGGAATTTTTCCCCGGCGACCCTACCTGGGCATGGCCGTGGGGGTGGGGCTCCGGTATCTGTTCCATTTTATCTCCGGGGTAGCCTTCTTTGCCAGCTATGCACCCAAAGGCATGTCTCCGGCATTCTATTCCCTGGTGGCCAATGGCACCTATCTGCTCCCGGATCTGGTGATCTGTATGGTGCTCTATCGGCTGCTGCCCATGGATCGGTTCCGGAAAATGATGTAAAAAAGCTTGCAAAATCTTTTTCCTGTGGTATAATATTCAAGTAACCAAAGTAGAGGCCACCTGCTTCTCACCTTGCGGCAAAGCTCGACAGGGTCAATGATAGGGATTTTTGACGGGTGGACTTTGGTTCGCCCGTTTTATTTTTTATTGTTTTGAACCTATTGGAGGTGAACGTCATAGCAAAAGATGAACTGCGGATCAATGAAGCCATCCGCGCAAGAGAAGTCCGTGTCAACTCTGTGGACGGGGAACAGTTCGGGATCATGTCCATCCATGATGCCCTGCACCTGGCGGAAGAGAAACACCTGGACCTGGTGGAAATCGCCCCGAAAGCCAAGCCTCCGGTCTGCCGGATCATGGATTACGGAAAGTATCTCTATGAACAGCAGAAACGGGAAAAAGAGGCCCGGAAACGCCAGAGGATCATCGATGTGAAGGAAGTCAAACTCCGGATCCGCATCGAAGACCATGATTTCGAAGTGAAGACCAAGAATGCCATCCGCTTCTTACAGGGCGGTGACAAGGTAAAAGTCACCATCATGTTCCGGGGCCGGGAAATGACCCATCCGGAACTGGGCGAACAATTACTGAATAGAATGGCTGACCAACTGCAGGAAATTGCCACTGTGGAAAGAAAGCCGAAGCTGGAAGGACGCAACATGATCATGATCGTTGCTCCCAAAAGTTCCAAATAACAAGGAGGATGTCCAATCATGCCGAAAATGAAAACCCGCAGATCTGCTGCTAAACGCTTCAAAGCCACCGCTACCGGTGAATTCAAACGTGGTAAAGCTTTCCGGAGCCATATCCTGGAACACAAATCTCCTACCCGCAAGAGAAACCTGCGCAAAGCAGCCCTGGTCCACAAGACTGACCATGAACGCGTAGCCAAGATGCTGCCCTACGCATAATCCCACTGTAAGAGAGATTTCAGAGATTCCAAGGAGGAAATAACAAATGGCAAGAATTAAAGTCGGCGTAACTGCCCATAGACGTCATAAACATATCCTGAAGCTGGCCAAAGGCTACAGAGGCTCCAAGAGCAAGCTGTTCAAGAAGGCCAATGAAACCGTCATGAAGGGCCTGATGTATGCCCGTCGTGACAGAAGAGCCAAGAAACGCGAATTCCGTCAGCTGTGGATCGCCCGGATCAACGCTGCTACCCGGGCCAACGGCCTGAGCTACAGCCGTTTCATCTGCGGCCTGACCAAAGCCGGTGTGGTGCTGGACCGGAAAGTCCTGGCCGACATGGCTGTCAACGATGCCGCCGCTTTCACCAAGCTGGTGGAAACCGCCAAGGCTGCTCTGTAAGAGAGGATCATAAGAGGGTGTTGTACATTTGCTGCAGCACTCTCTTATTTTTATACCCAAATTGTTCTAAATGTTACAGCACCGATACTTATACATATTTCATGAAATAATATTCACACCTTCCTACAACTATGGTATAATATCCTTTATCGTAATCGAGTTTTCGATCATACTGAATACAGAGGGTGAAACCAGTGATTTCTTTGAAAAATGGGGACGGGATCCAGTGGCCGGAAGGCAAGCGGATCGCCGTCATGCTGACCTTCGATTTCGATGCGGAACTGCTGCGGTATTCCGTCATCGGGAAGAGAAAAATCGGCTTTGCAGATGTATCACGGGGCCAGTACGGGCCCAAGGAGGGACTGGAACGGTGCCTGGCCATGCTCCAGCGGAACCGGCTGCCGGCTACGTTCTTCATTCCGGGGGAAATCATCGAAAAGTACCCGGAACAATGCCGGGAAATCGCGGCAGGGAAGTATGAGATCGCCTACCATGGGTACGATCATGACAATACCATCGGCCTTTCTCAGGAAGAGGAGACTGCCAGCCTGGAAAAAAGCGAAAAGCTGATCCAGGGACTGACTGGCCGGAAGCCAGTAGGGGCCCGGGGGCCTTTGGATGCCCTCCAGGATGACAGTTTGGACCTGTTCTCCCAGCGGGGCTACCTCTACGATTCCACCCTGAAGGACTGCGACTGGCCTTATGTACTGGAAAACGGCCTGGTGGAACTGCCCACGGATGTGGCCATGGACGATTTTTCTTATTTCTATTTTTCCTATGCGGATGAAGCTCCCATCAACTGCAGCTACCTGCCCGATGATGTGTACGCCATGTGGCAGGATGCTTTCGACGAACTGGCCGCAGAAGGGGACAAGATCATGGTGATCAAACTTCATCCCCAGCTGATCGGCCGGGTCAGCCGGATCAATATGCTGGAACGGTTCATCCTGTACATGCAGCAGCGGGGGGCCTGGATCGCTGACTGCCAGACGGTGGCCCAGTATGTGAAAGAATCCTATATGGCAAAGGAGAGCGAAGCAAAATGAACATGAACTGGCCGGATCACAGACCCATGGCCCTGTGTCTCTCCTTTGACATCGATGCAGAGACCTTGTGGCTCACGCGGAATCCCATCAACTACCATCATCCCGTCCACGTTTCCCGGGGACGGTATTCCGTCAAGCAGGGGATCCCCCGGATCCTCCGTCTGCTGGAGAGCGAAGGGGTCAAGGCTACCTTCTTCACCCCGGCTTACACGGCGGAACTCCATCCGGACGTGATCCGGGATATCGACGCCCAGGGCCACGAAATCGCCTACCACGGCTATCTCCATGAAGCCTATGACGATTACGAGAAAGAAAATACCTTGATGGAGAAATGCGAGAAGATCTACCAGGGGATCATCGGCAAGCGGCCCCTGGGGGACCGGAGCCCGGATGGCCTCCTGTACGATTTCCATCTGAAGCTTTGGCTGGAGCGAGGGTATATTTATTCTTCCAACTGGCGGGATACGGACCGACCCTTCATCCATCAGCTGGACGGGAAGCCCATCCCCATCGTGGAACTGCCCAAGGATAGCATCAACGACGATACTTCCTATGATATGTACACCATCCAGCACCCGGAACATTATTACCTGAAGAGCGGCCGGGAAATGGTGCAGATCTGGAAGGAAGAACTGGACGGTCTGCTGGAAGAAGGGGGCTACATGAATTTCGTCATGCATCCCCAGTTCATCGGCCATCCTGGTTACATCCATGCACTGCGGAGCTTCATCCGCTACGCCAAGGACCATGGGGTATGGATCGCTACCGATGAACAGGTGGCCCGGCATCTCCTGGCCCAGAACGGCTTCCCGGAATATGGGGAAAAACAATAAGTCATATAAGAAGAGGGATTTGAAAGGAGCTGGATAGGATGAAAGCAAAATGGATGAAAATGATGGCTGCGGCCTTGGTCATGGTTTCTGCTTCCCTGGTGATCGCCGGGTGTGGCGGCAGTGAGAAGAAGGAAGCTAAGAAGGAACAGGGAGGGACCCTGCGGGTCGCCATGACGGCCACCTTCCCGCCTTTCGAATATGTGGACAGCAAGACCCAGAAGTTCACCGGCATCGATGTGGATATTGCTAACTACATCGCCAAGAAACTGGGGAAGAAAGTGGAAGTCACCGATATGAAATTCGCGTCCCTGATCCCCACCCTCCAGAGCGGCCGGGCGGACATGGTGATCTCCGGGATCTCTCCTACGGCTAAGCGCAGTGAGGTGGTCAGCTTCACCAAGCCGTATTTCTATCCCCCCAAAGCCATCGTGGCTAAGAAGGGGACCAACTTCACTACTTTGGAAGCCCTGAAGGGCCATAAGGCCGGCGCCACCATGGGCACCACCTATGTAAAGGAACTGAAGTCCGTGCCCGGCATCGACGTGGTGGAACTGGACAGCGCTACCATGGCCGTCCAGGATGTACTGAACGGCCGTCTGGATGCCACCGTGTGCGACGGGACCCATGCCATCGTGTTCTGCCAGGAACATCCGGAACTGGAAATGCACATGATGAAGCTGTCCACCAGCAATGACGACACCTTCGCCATCGCTTTCCCGAAAGATTCCAAGGATGTGGAAAAAGTCAACGCTATCCTGGATGAAATGAAGAAGAACGGGGACTTCCATAAGATCCTGGTGAAGCATATGGGAGAAGAACAAACCGCGGATTACGAAAAGAAAGTCAAGGAACTGGGCCTGTAACACAGGAGAAGGGGAAGTATCATGGAACTGCGTAAAAAGATTCTGGCCGGTCTGGCCGTCGGATTGTCCGCCCTGCTGATCTCCGGCTGCGGCGGAAAGGATACCAAGAAAGAAGCAGCTAAAGGAGCAGGGGACGGGAAGAAACTGGTGGTAGCCATCAATGCCACCTTCCCGCCTTTTGAAAGCGTCAAGGAAGGCACCAAGGATTATTCTGGCATCGATATCGAGATCGCCCAGTACATCGGGAAGAAGCTGGGGAGAAAGGTGGAATTCCAGGATATGAAGTTCGCTTCCCTGGTACCTACCCTCCAGAGCGGCCGGGCAGATATGATCATTTCCGGGATCTCTCCCACTGCCAAGCGGAAAGAAGTGGTCTCTTTCTCCAAGCCTTATTATTTCCCCATGAAGGCCCTGATCTTCAAGAAGGGGGCCGGGTTCAAATCCCTGGCCGACCTGAAAGGGAAGAAGGCAGGGGCTTCCATGGGTACCACCTATGTGAAGGAACTGAAGGCAGCCGGCGGCATCGAAGTGACGGAACTGGACAGCACCCCTCTGGTGGTCCAGGACATCAAGAACAGCCGCTTGGATGCTGGGCTCTTCGATTCGGCCCAGGCTTCTGTATTCGTGAAAGAGAATCCGGACCTGGAAATGGCCATCCTGGATCTGCCGGTGGTCAACGATGACACTTTTGCCATCGCCCTGCCCAAAGATTCCAAGGACGTGGCAAAGATCAATGATATCCTGAAAGAAATGAAGTCAAATGGGGAATTCCACAAGATCCTGGTGAAATACCTGGGAGAAGCGGCTGCCAAGCAGTATGAAGCGGCAGAAGCCAAGCTGGATATTGCCAAACAATGATCCCACCTGAAAAGAGAAGCGAGAGCTATGTTTAAATTTTCCGTTTTAGTGCCATATCTGCCCCTTTTGGAAAGTGCTGTATGGGTGACCCTGAAATTCACCTTCTTCTCCACTTTCCTGGGGTTCATCGGGGGCTTTTTCCTGGCCCTCATCACCATCTCCCGGAACCGGATCCTGGCGCCTCTGGCCCGGTTCTATATCTCCGTATTCCGGGGGACTCCGCTTTTGGTACAGCTGATGCTGATCTATTTCGCCACGCCCCAGATCACTGGATATACCATTTCAGCCCTGGAAGCAGGGGTCCTGTCCTTCGGCCTCAATTCTGCGGCCTATATCTCGGAAGCCCTCCGGGGAGGCATCCTTTCCGTAGATAAAGGCCAGTGGGAAGCGGCCCTTTCCCTGGGGGTGCCTAAGCACCGGTTCATCCTGGATGTGATCCTGCCCCAGGCCATCAAGAATACCTTCCCGGCCCTGATCAATGAGAGCATCGCTCTCCTGAAGGATTCCAGCCTGGTTTCCGTCATCGGGGTGGCCGATACCCTGCGCTGGGCGGACTTGATCCAGGCCAAGACTTTCCGGGCTTTCGAAGCGTTCATCGTAGCGGCTGCCGTATACTATGTGCTGGTGATGATCCTCACCTTTGTGGGAGCCTATTTTGAAAAGAAGGTGCGTATCAGTGACTGACATCATCCAAGTAGAACATGTGGCAAAAAGTTTCGGCAGCCTGGAAGTCCTGAAGGACATCAACCTGAACATCGGGAAGGGACAGGTAGTGACCATCATCGGTCCTTCCGGCTCCGGGAAATCCACCCTGCTCCGGTGCCTGAACCTGCTGGAGCGTCCCAATGGGGGGAAGATCATCTTCGAAGGCCAGGATATCCTGGCACCGGGGGTCAAGATCGCAGACATCCGGAAAAAAGAAGTGATGGTGTTCCAGCATTTCAACCTGTTCAAGAACATGACCGTGCTCCGGAACGTGACCTACGCTCCCATGGTGGTCAATGGGAAGAGCCGGGAAGAAGCGGAGAAAGACGGCCGGGCGCTGTTGGCGAAGGTAGGTCTGGCAGACAAGGCGGACGAATACCCCAGCCGGCTTTCCGGGGGACAGCAGCAGCGGGTGGCCATCGCCCGGGCCATGGCCATGCATCCCGATGTGCTTTTGCTGGACGAACCTACTTCTGCCCTGGATCCGGAAATGGTCAAAGAGGTGCTGGACGTGATCCGGGACCTGGCCAAAAGCGGCATCACCATGGTGCTGGTGACCCACGAAATGGGCTTTGCTCGGGATGTGTCGGACATGATCCATTTCATGGACGGGGGCTTCCTGGTGGAAAGCGCTCCTCCGGCGGAATTTTTCGCCCATCCCCAATCGGAGCGGGCCCGGAAATTCCTTTCTAAGATCTTAGCCTGAGGTGCCTATGAAGATCCGTATCATCAACCCGGATTACGGGGTAGGGGAAAAGAATATGGCCCAGCGCTGCCGGATCCTCCAGCAGTATGTGGGGCCTGATATGGAGCTCTCCATGGTCTGCCTCACCCGGACAAAGGTGGAAATCGACAGCGCCGCCGATGTGGTCCTGGCCGGGCCGGAAATCTTGGACCTGGCCCAGGAGGCGGAACAGGACGGCTGTGATGCGGTGGTGCTGTACTGCTTTTCTGATCCGGCAGCGGAAGCCTGCCGGGAACGGCTCCGGATCCCGGTGGTGGGGGGAGCCCAGGCTTCGGTGCTCTTGGCACCGCTGGTGGCCCAGCAGGCCGGAGTCATCCTCAGCGACCCTTCCCGGATCGGAGAAAAGGAACTGTTCCTGCCCACTTTGGGCATCGCTCCTGGCCGGATCAAGGCCATCGGAGCCATCCATTTCCAAGGGAAATCCATCTGGGATAACCGGGAAGAAGCCTTTGCCCAGCTGGTGGAAGAAGGCAGCCGGCTGATCCGGGAGGCGGGGGTCCAGTGCCTCATCCTGGGCTGTTTGTCCTTTTTGGGCCTGGCCCGTCCTCTCAGCGAAGAACTGGGGGTGCCGGTGATCGACCCGGCCATAGCGGCTGTCTGCACCGCCGAAAGCCTGGTGCGGCAGGGGCTCCTTTTCCCTTGCATCTGACTGTAAAGTATGTTATAATTCCAGCGTGCCGAAAGGGCACAAATCTGAAACCTTGGCGCTGCTGCGCGACACTCCGACGCCAGCTGCAGCCATGGGCTTTTCAATGACTAAGGAGGAAAAGAATCATGTTGACACCTGCCAGAAAGAAAGAACTCATCGAAACCTACCGCATCAACGAACAGGATACCGGGTCTCCGGAAGTCCAGATCGCCATCCTGACCGAACGGATCGGCTATCTGACCGAACACCTGAAGAACAACAAGAAGGACCATCATTCCCGCCGGGGCCTGCTGAAAATGGTCGGCCAGCGCCGGGGCCTGCTGAACTACCTGATGAAGAAGAACATCGAACGGTACAGAAGCATCGTGGAAAGACTGGGTCTGCGGAAATAATTTCCAAAGCAAAGAAAACTGCTCTCGCAATGAGGGCAGTTTTTTTAGGTTCTTTGTCAAATGTTGGGGTAAGCTCCAATTCATCTACCACACACGGACGTGAGCGATTTTTGCTCATGTCTGTTTTTATTTTAATTTCACCATCGAAAGCAGTAAAATCCGAGAACGGAATC
>NZ_JBQOUY010000030.1:0-27313 GCF_052216985.1 Acidaminococcus nyctereutis | reverse complement strand
ATCTCTCACAGCATAAGCTGGTAAGACACCTGGAAGAAGACCAGGTTGATAGGCAGGGTGTGGAAGCGTAGCAATATGTTAAGCTGACCTGAACTAATATGTCGAGGGCTTGACTTAAATCGGGCCGCTGGACGGAGGAATCCGGACAGCAAAGAAACGTCTCTTCATGAAGTTTTGAGGGCTCATGCCTTCAGCAACATAATCCGGTGGCGATAGCTAAGGGGATCCACCTGTTCCCATGCCGAACACAGCAGTTAAGCCCTTATACGCCGAAAGTACTCGACTGGAAACGGTCCGGGAGGATAGGGAGCTGCCGGTTAGGAGAAAAGGCCTGCATAGAAAGATGCAGGCCTTTTTGTCGCGGCCCGTGACCGGGGGTGTGAATTTTTCACACCCTTTGTATTTGTCACTGGATGTTGACAGAGCCACGGGGTTCTCAGATGGTCCCAGATTTCCAGTTTTTGGCTTTTAGAAGCTGTTTTCTGGTTGCGCTCCCCTCAGGAACATGATATGATATTTTTTATATGAACTGACACTAGTCAACAGACAAAGGAGCATCGGATATTCTATGCAGCAGAAAATCATTTTGCCATCAGGCTTTTCTTTGGACGTGTCCAATATGCTGGGGAAGGACCGGATCCAGCTGACTGAATTGAAGGTATTGGCTCCTCAGTTGGAACAGGCTGCAGAAGGAATCGAGAAAATCCGCCAAGAGGGGAAAGCCAAGAACCATCTCTCAAAGGACGGGACACCGGAACCGGTTTATTTCACTCGCCTCCCTTATCTAAAAGAAGGTTTCCCCAATACCTCTGAACTGCTGCAGGAACTGAATCAGTTCGGAGAACAAGTCAGGATCCGGGAAGATGCTGTGATTTTCTGCGGGGTGGGAGGATCTTATCTTGGGGGTAAGGTGCTGTACGATTGCTATACCAGCGAATATTGGCCCAAACGTCACCGGGAGCGTCTGCCCCAGATCTTCTTCAGCGGGAATAACCTGGATGCGGAGGATATGGATGGAGTCAAGAATCATCTGATGGTGCTGGCCCAGCAGAGCAAGGCCCAGCAGCAGCGGCCCCTCCGTGTGCTCCTGGTACCCATTTCCAAATCTGGCACAACATTGGAGCCTACGGCTGCTTTTCTCCATTTCTATAGCTATCTCCAGGAACAGGACCATCTTTTTCAAGTCAGTGGAGCTGTGGTCACAGACAAACGTCAAGAAAGAGGCCCTTTGAATCGAATGGCTAGGGAATTTTCCTGGCCTGTTTTCGATATTCCTGTGGGCGTGGGCGGACGCTTCAGCGTCTTTTCCACACCGGGGCTGGTGGTGGCTGCCGTGCTGGGAATGGATCTGGAGGATCTGCTCCGAGGTGCTCGGGAGATGGACGAAGCCTGTATGGGCTGCAGCTTGGATCAGAATCCAGCTCTGCTCAATGCCGCTTTGAAATATGTCGGAGCCGTGAACCATGGGGCTGTGACAGAAATCTTTATGCCTTATGCCATGCGGATGAAGGCACTGGGGGAATGGTATGTCCAGCTCCTGGCAGAGTCTTTGGGAAAACGGAAGGATCGGGAAGGAAAAACCGTTTTTTATGGACGAACTCCTGTGGTGGCCATCGGGACTACGGATATGCACGCCCAGACTCAACTCCACCAAGATGGACGTCGGGATAAGGTGGTCCAGTTCCTCTTCATCAACAATATGAAAGAACGGATCCACATCCACAATCCTTTCCAGGATATCGAGGAATATGCCCAATATGAAGGGTTGGATATCGGTCATGCGCTGCAGGCGGCTATGGAAGCCAATGAAGAAGCACTGGCCAGTGATCATCGGCTCAATGCGTTATACACCCTGCCGAAGCTGAATGAATATTATCTGGGCCAGCTGTTTTACTTCCTGATGCTGAGCATTGCTTACGAAGGGGAATTGGCGGATGTAGATGCTTATGACCAGCCGGGGGTGGAAATCTATAAACGGCTGATGCGTGAAAAATTGAAGAAGAGATGAATGATGGGGCTGTTGCTTGCGCAACAGCCCCATCATAAAGTATATGACGTATGACGAAGGGGGTGCTGCACGTTGCGTGCAACACTCCCTTTTTATTTCCCTATCCCCAAGGGACTCTGCAAAGCAGCTTCCAGCTGTTCTGGAGTGATCATCCCTTGCTCTGCCATCCGGTTCAGCACCAGGTTCCGCCGTTTTTTGCAGGCTTGCCAGTTGTTGTAGGGATTCAGAGCCGTCGGTGCATACGGGAGACCGGCTAGGGTGGCAGCTTGGGGCAGGGTCAGGTTTTTAGGGCTTTGGCCGAAATACACCTGGGAGGCTTGCCTTACCCCGGTAGCTCCGGCACCCAGGAAGGTGGTGTTCAGGTACATTTCCAGGATTTCCTGTTTGCTGCACCGGGCTTCCACTAGAAAAGCCAGGCCGGCTTCCGCAGCTTTCCGTCCCAGGGTCTGGTCGGAAGTGAGCAGCAGGTTCTTTACCAGTTGTTGGGTAAGAGTGCTGGCACCTTCCACCATTTCTTCGTTCTGGATATTGATCAGGGTGGCCCGTAGGATCCCATCCGGATCCACTCCGTGGTGGGAATAAAACCGTTTGTCTTCCACAGCGACCTGGGCTTTGGGGAGCCAGGGAGATATTTCTTTGATGGGAACCCAGTCTTCCCGGGGAATCCGGCTGCGGGCGATTTCCCGGATGTGCCAGCCCTGCCAGGCCAGTTGGAGGGGACGGGGGAGATCACGGACGAAACGATTTTGGGTGACCCCTGCCGGCAGGGGCTGCAGGAAGGAACTTTCTGCTGGAGCTCCGACTTTTTCATGGATGGTAGAAGGACGGGTCATATAGTAGCATAAGGATCCGGCAAGCAAGACTAGGATGCATAACAATTTACGCATAAGTTTTTCCCCCTTTTCTTTCCCATTGTACTTGAAACTTGGAGAAAAATCCATGGATAATCGGTGAAACGGAGTTGGGAGGCAGCCAGGAAAGGAAAGAGATGCGGTCACAAAATTGTCAGATTCTTTCTGGAAAAACAGTAGATGGGATCCGTTCTTTCGTACTATAATGGAAGCACATATCAGGGTATGGCTTCCCCAAAGGAAAACAAAAAAATAGTTGCATTGTTATGCATATAAGCGTATAATAATGCAACATAAAGGAGGGACGGCAGTGTGGTGAGAACCAGAAAGGGGAGAGCCGTTTTCTGCTTTGCCAGCGGTTTGGAAAGCGAGAAGAAAGTCATAGCCTGATCAAGCGTATTCTATATGGTTCCGATTTTCGGAAGCACGATCCCAAAACGCAAGGAATTGGATTAGGAGGAAATGCAATGCAGATCAAAAATAATGAAATGAACATATTAGTTGAAGCACTGCCATATTTAAGCGCTTTTAAAGGAAAAACAGTGGTTGTAAAATACGGCGGCAATGCTATGCTCAACGATGATCTGAAAAATAAAGTCCTGGAGGACATTGTTTTCCTCCGCTGCGCCGGCATGCGTCCGGTGGTGGTCCACGGAGGCGGACCGGAAATCACCGCTATGCTGAAGGCGGCTGGAAAGAAATCGGAATTCATCAGCGGTCTCCGGGTAACGGATAAAGAGACCGTGGAAATCGCCGAGCTGGCTCTAGTGGGGAAGACCAATACGGATCTGGTCCGTCGGCTGAATATGCTGGGCGGTAAGGCCATCGGTCTCAACGGCAAAGATGCCAAGCTCATCGAAGCCCGGAAGCATCTGGCCGATGTGTACGAAAATGGCCAGGTGAACCTGGTGGATATCGGTTTTGTGGGAACTGTGGAAAAAGTGAATACGGACCTGATCAACCTGCTGCTGGAAAACGACTACATCCCGGTGATCGCTCCTACAGGAATCGGACCGGACGGGGAAACCTATAATATCAATGCGGACAGCGTGGCCGGGGAAGTGGCCGGTGCCCTGAAGGCGGAAAAGCTGCTGATGCTCACAGACGTAAAGGGTATCTACGAGGACCACAAGGATGAAAGTACCTTCCTGTCCACACTGACCTTTGAAAAGGCCCAGGAACTGATTGTGAAGGGCAGCATCGACGGGGGGATGATCCCTAAGGTGAAGGCCTGCATTTCTGCTCTCAGCGGAGGTGCAGTGAAGACCCATATCATCGACGGGCGCCAGGAACATTCCATCCTCCAGGAGATATTCTCTGACGAGGGTGTGGGCACGGAAGTCGTGAGAGACTGATCAGGACACCATTGAAAAGAGGCTGAACGATGAATACGAAAGAAATCATGGATACCACGGAGAAGTATTATCTCCCGGTCTTTGGCCGGAGCCCCATTGCTCTGGACCACGGGGAAGGGGTTTATCTGTATGATACGGACGGGAACAAATACACGGATTTCCTGGCGGGCATCGCGGTGAACGCCCTGGGTTATGCCTATCCCCCTCTGGTGAAGGCGGTCAGTGAGCAGGCGGCCAAGATCATGCATGGGTCCAACCTGTTCTATTATGAGATCCAGGCCAAAGCGGCAAAGCAGCTGTGCGAAATGACCACCTTCGACCGGGTGTTCTTCTGCAACAGCGGGGCGGAAGCCAATGAAGGGGCTATCAAGCTGGCCCGGAAGTACGGCCACAGTAAAGATCCTAAGAAGTTCAAGATTGTCACGGCTAAGGATTCTTTCCACGGGCGCACCATGGAAACTTTGACAGCCACTGGACAGGATCATTACCATGAAGGGCTGAGCCCTTTGCCGGAAGGGTTCGTCTATGTTCCTTTCGGGGATACGACGGCCATGGAAGCAGCTATGGATGATGAAGTGTGCGGTGTGCTGCTGGAACCGATCCAGGGAGAGGGTGGGGTCCATGTGCCTCCTGCCGGATATCTGGAAAAGGTGAAGGAGCTGTGTGAAAAACACGATGCGCTGCTGATCTTCGACGAAATCCAGACCGGGGTGTGCCGGACCGGGTACTGGTTCGCTTGGATGCACAGCGGGGTGAAGCCGGATGTGCTGACCTTGGCAAAGGCCATCGGCGGTGGCTTCCCCATGGGGGCGTTCCTGGTCCAGGAAAGACTGGCCCATGTGTTCGCTCCAGGGGATCACGGATCTACTTTTGGGGGCAACGCCCTGTCCTGTGCTTCTTGCTATGCGGCCATCAAGGCCATGAAGGAATTGGCGTTGGACAAGAAAGCCGCAGAAACCGGGGCTTATTTCAAAAAGGGACTGGAAGCCCTGAAAAGTAAGCATCCGGACAAAGTGACCGATGTCCGAGGCATGGGACTGATCCTGGGTATGGAACTGGCCAAACCGGGGGCTTCCCTGGTCCAGGGAGCCCTGGATAAAGGATTCATCATCAACTGCACGGCGGGGAACGTACTGCGGTTCGTGCCGCCGCTGATCATCGGAAAAGAAGATATTGACGCACTGCTGAAGGGATTGGATGAGCTTCTGGCAGAATTCTGATAAAAAAGAGGGTATACTATGGCTTTAAGAAACAAGGATTTGATTTCCATCCATGATCTTTCTGTAGGTGAAGTGGCCACCATCCTGGATGTGAGCAGAAAACTAAAGAAAAAACAGAAACTGGGCGAACCTCATGAATATCTGAAGGGCAAGACCCTGGCCATGATTTTTTCCAAAGCCTCTACCCGGACTCGGGTGTCCTTTGAAACCGGCTTCCATCAGCTGGGGGGCCATCCCATTTACATGAGCGAAGCTACGTCCCAGATCGGCCGGGGCGAACCGGTCAAAGATACGGCACGGGTCCTGTCCCGCTTTGTGGACGGCATCATGATCCGGACTTTTTCTCACGACGCAGTAAAGGAACTAGCCGACTACGCTACGGTGCCGGTGATCAATGGGCTGACGGATCTGCTCCATCCCTGCCAGGCCCTGACGGATATGTTCACCATCCTGGAATACAAGGATGTGCTTAAGGGACGGAAACTGGTCTATGTAGGAGATGGCAACAATATGGCCCATTCCTTGATGTTCGCCTGCGCTAAGGTGGGCATGGATATGGTCTGCGCCAGCCCTAAGGGATACCAGCCGGACCCCCACATCGTAGCCCAGGCCAAGATGGACGCGGCCATCACCGGCTCCACCATCACGGTCCAGGAAGATATGGAAGATGCGGCCAAAGGGGCCGATGTGCTCTATACGGATGTATGGGCCAGCATGGGGGAAGAGTCCCAGCGGGAAGAACGGAAGAAGGCCCTCCATGACTATCAGATCAACCAGCATCTATTGGACCTGGCCCGCCCGGATGCCATGGTACTCCACTGTCTGCCAGCTCATCGGGGCGAAGAAATCACCGACGATGTGATCGAAGGACCTCAGTCAGCTGTATTCGACGAAGCGGAGAACCGGCTCCATGTGCAGAAAGCCATCATGGCCTTGCTGATGAGTGATGCTGTGCTGTAAAATAATAAGAAGGGCTGTGGTAAACTCCACAGCTCTCATCAGGCATATGACCTGTGACATATGACGGGAAGGCGTGCATTCCCAACCAAAGGAGAGACTTGCAATGGATAAAAAAGACATCAAAAAAGTAGTCCTGGCCTATTCTGGCGGCCTGGATACCTCCTGTATCATTCCCTGGCTGAAGGAAAATTACAACAACTGTGAAGTGATCACCGTAACGGCGGATATCGGGCAAGGGGAAGAAGTGGCTCCAGTCCATGATAAAGCTATCAAATCCGGGGCCAGCAAAGCGTATATCCTGGACCTGAGGGATGAATTCCTGAGAGAATATGCTTGGCCTATGGTGAAATCCGGCGCCGTCTACGAAAAGAAATATCTCTTGGGAACTTCCATTGCCCGGCCCATCATTGCCAAATATCTGGTGAAGATTGCCTTGGAAGAAGGGGCGGATGCCATCGCTCACGGGGCTACAGGCAAGGGGAACGACCAAGTCCGGTTCGAACTGGGCATCAAAGCCCTGGCTCCTCAGCTGAAAGTCATTGCTCCCTGGAGAGAATGGCAGATCAAATCTCGTGATGACGCCATCGATTATGCAGCTGCCCACAATATCCCAGTGCCGGTCACCAAGAAAAAAGACTACAGTATGGACCGGAACATCTGGCACCTGTCCCATGAAGGCAGTGATCTGGAAGATCCTTCCAACGAACCCAAATCCGAAATCTACATCATGAGCCAGACACCGGAAGCGGCTCCGGACAAGGATGAATACATTACCTTGGATTTTGAACAGGGGGTTCCGGTAGCCGTCAACGGCCAAAAGATGGAACCGGTGGAAATGATGGAAACGCTGAATGAAATCGGTAAGCGGAATGGCATCGGCATCGCCGACATGGTGGAAAACCGTCTGGTGGGCATGAAGGACCGTGGGGTGTATGAAACTCCTGGCGGTGCCATCATCTATTATGCCCATAATGAACTGGAAAACCTGTGTCTGGACCGGGCTACCTACAATTACAAGGAACAGATCGGGATCCGCTATGCGGAACTGGTCTATGACGGCATGTGGTTCTCTCCGCTGCGGGAAGCTCTCCAGGCTTTTGTGGACGAAACCCAGAAGACTGTTACCGGTACGGTGAAGATGAAACTGTACAAAGGAAATATCATCACTGCCGGCAGCACCAGCCCCTATTCCCTGTACAGCAAGGAATACGTCACTTTTGGAGAAGATGAAGTGTACAACCAGGCCGATGCCCAGGGCTTCATCAATCTGTTCGGACTGCCGCTCACTGTAAGAGCTCTGATGAAACAAGGGAAGTTGAAATAATGGCAAAGACAAAATTATGGGGTGGACGGTTCAGCAAGGACACCAACGCACTAGTAGATGCGTTCAATGCGTCCATCGATTATGACAAGAGACTGTATCACGAAGATATCCGGGGCAGTATGGCCCATGCCCATATGCTGGCCAATACCGGGATCATCAGCCAAGAAGATGGAGCGGCTATTGAAAAGGGCCTGAAGGAGATCCTGGCTGAGATCCAGGAAGGGAAATTCCAGTTCAAGACAGAGCTGGAAGATATCCATATGAATATCGAAGCGGCCCTGACTGAAAAAATCGGGGACGCGGGAGCCCGTCTCCACACGGCCCGGAGCCGGAATGACCAGGTGGCTCTGGACATGCACATGTATATGAAGCGGGAAGTCACGGAAATCATGGAGCTTTTGGTCGCCTTTGAAGAAGCGCTCCTGACCATGGCAGAAAAGCACCTGAAGACACTGATGCCCGGGTATACCCATCTCCAGCGGGCTCAGCCCATTACCTTCGCCCATCATATGCTGGCCTACTTCAACATGTTCCGGAGGGATTTCCGCCGTCTCCAGGGCGTCTGGGAAGGAGCGGACATCATGCCCCTGGGGGCCGGTGCAGTAGCGGGGACGACCCTGCCCATCGACCGGTTCCAGGTGGCGAAGGAACTGCATTTTTCCCAAGTGTATGGGAACAGTATGGATGCAGTCAGTGACCGGGATTATGTGTTGGAATTCCTCAGCTTCGCATCTCTTTTGATGATGCATCTGTCCCGGTTCAGTGAGGAAATGTGCCTGTGGTCTTCTACGGAATTTGGCTTCGTCGAGCTGGATGATGCCTTCGCTACAGGGTCTTCCATGATGCCCCAGAAAAAGAACCCGGACATCTCTGAACTGGTCCGGGGGAAGACCGGCCGGGTCTATGGGAATCTGATGGCTCTCCTGACCACTCTGAAGGGGCTTCCTCTGGCCTACAATAAGGACCTGCAGGAAGATAAGGAAGGATTCTTCGATACCATTGACACCGTGAAGTTCTCTCTCCAGGTGTACCGGGATATGATCCTGACCACCAAAGTGAACGAAGAACGGATGGCAGAAGCGGTCCACAAGGACTATTCCAATGCTACAGACCTGGCGGACTATCTGGTGCGGAAGGGGATGCCCTTCCGGAAAGCCCATGCGGTAGTGGGACAGGCGGTGGCCAAAGCCATTGCTGAGCACAAACTGCTGGGCCAGCTGACCATGGAAGAATACAAGGCTATGTGCCCGCTGTTCGAAGAGGACCTCCTGGAATGCCTGAAACCGGAAAACTGCGTGGCGGCCCGGACCAGCTATGGCGGACCGGCTCCCCAGAACAACGCCAAACAGGTGGAACTGGGAAAAGAAGCAGTGGCAGAACAGAAGAAAGTGCTGGAAGAATTGAAGACCAGAATGTAAAAACGAGAGGCTGTTGCGTAAGCAACAGCCTCTCGTTTTTACACATTACGTTTTGCCAGCCGTTCCACGGGTTCTGGGTTGGGGATGAATTTTGGGTCGAAGTCGGTGTTCAGGAAGGCCAGGGCGTAGGCCACGCCCATGGCGGCTCCGGTCATGAGGCCTTTTTCGTCCATGTCAAATTCCGGGGTATGGTGGTTGGCTCCGCAGCCCTTGTCAGGGTTGGCGATGCCGGTGAAGGCCAGTACTCCCGGATATTCCTGGAGGAACAGGGCGAAGGATTCGGAGGCCATCCAGGGCTGGAGATCCTGGAGGACATCGGGGCCCAGGTCTTCTTCCACTGCCTTCCGTCCCAGCTGGGCGCAGGCTGGATTGTTCCGGGCTTCAAACAGGGCTTCGGGCATGTGCAGGATCTCTGCTTCACAGTTGTAGATGGCCGCGTTGCCGACCAGGGCCTTTTTCAGGAAATCTTCAAAGGGCTTCCCTGCCTTTTCATAGCTGAAGAACCGGGCCGTGCCTCCAAAGGTCAGGTCCTCCGGAATCACATTGTACTTTTCTCCGCTGTGGACGAAGCCCAGGGAGAAGGTCAGGCACTCAAAAGGATTCACCTTCCGCTGGCGGAATTCGTTCAGCTGCTGGTATAGGGCGGCGAAGCAGTCCATGGGGTTGTTGGCCAGGTCGGGCCGGGCTCCGTGGCCGAAGGTGCCTTTCAGCCGGATCACAAAGGAACAGCCGCCTCCCATGACGGCTCCCGGGGTGATGGATACTTTGCCTGCCGGCAGGTCCCAGCGCACATGGGTGGCATAGCAGCCGTCGATGGTGAGACCTGATTCCTTCACGATGTAGGGGAGCAGGTTCTGGATGTCCCCGCTTTCTTCTTCGCCCCGCTCGAAGCAGAGTACCACTTTGCCGGCAAAAGCCTCTTTGTGGGCCGTCAGGATCCGGCCGGCGGTGAGCAGCATGGCCATGTGGCCATCGTGGCCGCAGGCGTGGGAGACTCCGGGCACATGGGAAAGGCAGACTTTTCTTTCCTTTAGGTTTTCCGGGCTTTCGGCAATGGGGAGAGCGTCGGTGTCGGCCCGCATCAGCAGGGTCTTCCCGGGTTTTCCGCTATCGATGATCCCCAAAAGTCCCCCGTCAGGTACGTTGACAGTGGGAATCCCCAACTCTTTCAGATAGGCTTCCAGAAAGGCGATGGTATGCACTTCCCGGCAGCTCAGTTCCGGGTTTTCATGGAAATGACGGCGCAGCCGCACTGTTTCAGGATATTCCGCTTTGGCCAGTGCAAGGATATTCATAGGCAGGTTCCTTTCTCTGTGGAAATTGCGATTTGCTCCTAGTATACCACGGATGATTGTCATTTTTTCGACTTCAGCGTATAATTATAATATTATATGTGTGACTTTTTCTGCCCTGCAATGAAATGGATAGAAGAAAACCACACAATAAGGAGGCTGAAGTATGGGAGGACATGTCCTTGGTTTGCTCCACACCGTGACCATGCTGGATGTGATCGACATCCTGGTGGTGGCGTTTTTCCTGAATAAACTGTATCAGATGCTGAAGAACACCCGGGCGGCATCCCTGGTGAAAGGGCTTTTGATGCTGCTGGTGATCATGCTGATCAGCAAATGGCTGAACCTATATGTGATCAACTGGATCCTGGAAAAATTCATGACCGTAGTGATGTTCGCTCTGCCTGTGGTGTTCCAGCCGGAACTCCGCCGGGCCCTGGAACAGATCGGCCGGGGAAAACTGTTCCGCCGGAGCACGGTGCTCAATGAACTCCAGGTGGAAAACATGCTGGAAGCGGTGGCCACCACCGCCGACGACCTGAGCCGGAACAAGATCGGGGCCCTGATGGTTTTCGAACGGGAAACCGGGCTGGACGACTACATCGAAACCGGGATTCCCATCGACGGGCTGATCAGTACGGCTCTGTTCGAAAATATCTTCATTCCCAATACGCCTCTCCATGACGGGGCTGTGATCATCCGGGGGGATCGGATCGCGGCAGCCAGCTGCCTGCTGCCTCTGACGGAAGCCCGGAATCTGAGCCAGGAACTGGGGACGAGGCACCGGGCAGCCATCGGTCTTTCGGAACAGACCGATGCTCTGGTGCTGGTGGTCAGCGAAGAAACCGGGACCATTTCCCTGGCCCGGGGCGGTGCCCTCCAGCGGTACTTGACACACGGGGATGTG
The DNA here is from genome assembly GCF_052216985.1 of Acidaminococcus nyctereutis. NCBI lineage: Bacteria > Bacillati > Bacillota > Negativicutes > Acidaminococcales > Acidaminococcaceae > Acidaminococcus > Acidaminococcus nyctereutis. The sequence continues at coordinate 15,978 of NZ_JBQOUY010000030.1, read as the reverse complement.
AAGGACCTGCTGCGGCCGGTGATGAAGACTCCCATGCTGAACTGGAAGGACACCATACTGGCCAAGCTGGGGAAGAAACACACATCCTCTGAGGACCAGAAGGGAGGCAGCAGCCATGGTGAAAAATAACCAGAACCCCAACCGGAACTCCTGGCTGATGCGGATCATGTCCGTGGTCTGTGCCTGTATCCTGTGGGTCTATGTGATGAACGAACAGAACCCTATTACCACCAAGACTTTCCAGGTGCCTCTGACGGCCCAGAACTTGGCAGAAGACATGGTGGTGAAAGACCTGCCGGAAACCGTCAATGTGAAGGTCAGCGGCACTCGGTCCCAGATCGCCGTGCTCCGGGAAGGGGATATCAAGGCCTTCATCGATTTTACGGATGCCCCTAAGGGACGGAATACCTACAACGTCCAGGCTACGGTGAAAGTGGGAGAAGTGGCGGAAGTGAATCCCAGCTTGCTCCAGCTGGAAACCGATTCCCTGGCGGAAAAGACCATGACTCTGGAACCCAGGATCGTAGGTGTCCCCAACAGCGGGGTCACGGTAAGCCAGATGGATCTGGCACCGACTCAGGTGACCATCAAAGGCGCCAGCGGGCGGATTTCCCAAGTGGATAAGGTGCTGGTGATGGTGGATATCAGCCACCACGACCGGAATTTCTCCACAGAAGCCACTGCGGTGGCAGTGGACCGGACCGGACGGGAAATGTATGACGTAAAAGTGGTGCCTGGGAAGATCAAGACCACGGTGACCATCGTGCGTCAGCTGGGGACCAATGACTTTCCGGTGAAGGCCAATATGTCCGGGAAACTGCCGGACGGGGTCTCCATCAAGAGTGTGAAGATCACTCCGGACAGTGTACGGCTGACGGCGGAACCCAAGGTGCTGGGCGGCATCCGGGAAATCCTCACCGCTCCCATCGTCCTCAACAACATTACCAGTGACGTGGAACTGAAGATGCCGCTCCAGATCCCGGATCAGGTGCTGGCGGATCAGCATAGTGTCATTGTAGAAATCACCTTGCGGAAAGGAACGGAACAGCAGGATGGCAAAGCCAGTGGAAATCAGAATCAATAACCTCCGGGTGGGGCTGGACAGCAGCCATACCCTGGAGCAGACCATCGGGAAAAAGTACCATCTGGCCCCCCGGGCCATCCGGCAGGTCCAAGTGATCCGGAAAGCCGTGGATGCCCGGCGGAAAAGCAGCATCTGCCTGGTGTACCATGTGCGGGCCCAGGTGGAAGCAGCTGCCGGGGTAATGGATCGGCTGCTCCGGGATCCTCAGGTGAGCCTGTGGGAGGAGAAACCGGAACCAGCTCCGGTGCTGGGGACGGAAAAATTCATGGGACGGCCGGTGGTGATCGGTCTGGGGCCGGCGGGACTGGTGGCGGCCCTGGAACTGGCACGGCACGGGTACGCTCCCCTGGTGGTGGAACGGGGCCGGGATCTGCAGCACCGGGTGAAGGATGTGGAAACCTTCTGGAAGACCGGGAAGCTGGATCCAGTGAGCAATGTGCAGTTTGGAGCCGGGGGCGCCGGGACCTTTTCCGACGGGAAGCTGACTACCCGGATCAACGATCCCATTATGGGTCATCTGCTCCGGACCTTTGTGGAAGCAGGGGCACCGGAAGAGATTCTCACGGAACAGAAACCCCATGTAGGCACGGACAAACTGCGGCTCATGGTCACCGGGCTGATCAGCCGGATCAAAAAGGCCGGGGGCGAGATCCGGTATGAGACCCAGGTGACGGATTTCCGGGTGGACCCGGAGCGGGGGCTGACTGGAGTGGAACTGAACGGCTGGGAGTGGCTGGACACCAATGGAGTGATCCTGGCCTGCGGCCACAGCGCCCGGGATACCTATGAGACCCTGCTGAAACGGTCCGTCCATCTGGAGGCCAAGGCCTTTGCGGTGGGGGTACGGATCGAGCACGAGCAGGCCTTGATCAATCGGGCCCAGTATGGGAAGTTCGCCGGCCATCCCAAATTGGGAGCGGCAGATTACGCATTGATCTACCACGACAAGGAAACTGGACGGGCGGTATATTCTTTCTGCATGTGTCCGGGTGGCCAAGTGGTAGCCTCTGCTTCGGAACAGGGAGGGCTGGTGGTCAACGGCATGAGTCCCTTCAAGCGGGATACGGGGCTGGCCAACAGCGCCCTGGTTGTGAGCGTAGATCCGGGGGACTTCCCAGCCGGGCCTTTGGGCGGCATGGAATTCCAGCGGAAGTACGAGCAGCTGGCCTGGCAGGTGAGCCGGGATTACCGGGCCCCGGCCCAGAGCAGCCGGAGCTTTGTGGAAAAGACGGCACCGGATCTGAAAGTGAGCTTCCATCCCAGCTACCGGCCGGGGCTGGTCCCGGCAGACTTGCGGAAGATCCTGCCAGACTTTGTGACCGAGTCCCTGGAGCACGGGCTGGCTGATTTTGAACGGAAGCTTCCTGGGTTCAGCACCCGGGGGCTGATGATCGGAGTGGAGACCCGGACCTCGGCTCCTGTGCGGATCCTCCGGAGAGAGGACGGTCAGTCGGTGAACTGCCGGGGGTTGTATCCTACGGGAGAAGGAGCCGGATACGCCGGAGGTATCATGAGTGCTGCCATGGATGGGTACCATCAGGCCAGACGGCTGATGGGAAGGTTTGCGCCGCCGGAGGCATAGGGTGCGGCTGCGGGGCAGCCACACCGTCACTGGTCTATGGTCACTGGACGAAGGAACCCGGGCTGCAGGTTCCTTCGATGGAAAACGCAGCCGAAGGCTGCATTTCTATTCAATGCAAGATGCCTGTGGCGTTTTGCTTCCATGGGTTCCCAAGACTATGTTATAATATATCAGTTCAAGTAAAATACAAGGAGATGCTTTTATGGAAAATATCATCATCACCGGGCATAAGAACCCGGATACGGACTCCATTTGCTCTGCTCTGAGCTATACCTGGATCAAGACCCAGCTGGGGGAAAAGGTCACCGCCTGCCGGGCTGGCAATGTGAACCCGGAAACCCGCTTTGTGCTGGATCACTGGGAAGTGGACGCTCCTGAACTGGTGGAAAAGGTGGAAGAAGGCCAGAAGATCATCCTGGTGGACCACAATGAACTGAGCCAGGCTGTGGACGGACTGGACAAGGCGGATCTGGTGGAAATCATCGACCATCACCGGCTGGGGGGCATCGTCACTTCCAATCCCCTGTTCGTCCGGATGCAGCCGGTGGGCTGCACCGCCACCATCCTGTACAATGTGGCGGTAGAAAACAACTTGACCCTGCCGAAGGAAATCGCCGGGCTGTTGTTCTCCGCCATCAGTTCTGATACGCTGTATTTCAAGTCCCCTACCACCACGGAAAAGGACAAGGAGGCTGCCGGTGCCCTGGCCAAGATCGCCGGCCTCGCTGATCCTCAAGCCTATGCCCTGGAGATGCTCCAGGCTGGTTCTGCCATCAACTCCATGACTGCTGAAGAAATCTGCCATGGAGATATGAAAGAATTCGACTTCCCTCAGGGGAAAGTCACTGTGGCTCAGGTAAACGTGATGAATGGAGAAGCTGCCAAAGCCAAATGGCCGGAACTCCAGAAGGCTCTCCAGTCCATGGTGGACGGCGGGGAAGCCGACACCAGCCTGCTGATGGTCACCGACATCATGGACGAAGTCACCGAACTGCTGTGGGCCGGGAAGAACCAGGACATCCTGGACAAGGCCTTCGGCAAAGCCGAAGCCGACGGGCATTACCACCTGCCCAAGGTGCTGTCCCGGAAAAAACAGATCGTACCGCCGCTGACGGATGCGTTCAAGGGATAAGGAAAGAAGAGGGGCTGTTGCGTATGCAACAGCCCCTCTTTAACGATGAACTTTAAATATTTATTCACCCAACCCCTGTTCCCCATAAAAATATCCGATACCTGTCCTGTTTTTTTTCGTATTTTTCCCTTGGCTGTTTCTATGGTATGATGCAGATAAAAACAGGTTGGTCTAACAAGTGGAAAGGAGCGCTTTCTTATGGCTGAGAAAATCCTAATGAAGACCCCGCTGGTGGAAATGGATGGGGATGAAATGACTCGGATCCTGTGGAAGATGATCAAGGATATCCTGATCCTTCCTTATGTGGATCTGAAGACGGAATATTATGACCTAGGTATGAAGCACCGGGACGACACGGATGACCAGGTGACCGTTGATTCGGCCCTGGCTACCAAAAAGTACGGGGTGGCGGTGAAATGTGCTACCATTACGGCCAATGCGGCCCGGGTGAAGGAATATGAGCTGAAGAAGATGTGGGCCAGCCCCAATGGTACCATCCGGGCCATCCTGGACGGGACGGTGTTCCGGAAACCCATTATGGTGAAGGGCATCCGGCCGCTGATCCCTACCTGGGAAAAACCCATCACCATTGCCCGGCACGCCTACGGAGACATTTACAAAAATTCGGAAATACGAGTGGAAGGTCCGGCTAAGGCAGAACTGGTGGTCACAGGGGCGGATGGGAAAGAAATCCGCCGGACCATTATGGACTTCCAGGATGCGGGGATTGTCCAAGGGGTCTATAACACGGACAAATCCATCCGTAATTTTGCCCGGTCCTGCTTTAACTATGCTCTGGAACAGAAGGAAGACCTGTGGTTCGCTACCAAGGATACGGTGTCTAAAATCTATGACCACCGGTTCAAGGATATTTTCCAGGAAATCTATGATACTGCATACAAAGAAAAATTCGAAGCTGCTGGCATCGAATATTTCTATACCCTGATCGACGATGTGGTGGCCCGGGTAGTCCGGTCCCAAGGGGCATGATCTGGGCCTGCAAGAATTACGACGGGGACGTGATGAGCGACATGATGGCCACCGCCTTCGGCAGCCTGGCTATGATGACCTCTGTGCTGGTGTCTCCGGATGGCTGCTATGAATATGAAGCGGCCCACGGTACCGTACAGCGCCATTACTACCGGTATCTGAAGGGTGAAAAGACTTCTACCAACCCGGTGGCCACCCTGTTTGCCTGGACGGGGGCTCTGCGGAAACGGGGTCAGCTAGACGGCCTCAAGGATCTGGTGGATTTTGCGGACCGTCTGGAAAAGGGCACCCTCCAGACCCTGGAAGAAGGGATCATGACCGGGGATCTGATGGTCGTATCCACCTTGCCGAGCAAGAAAAAGGTCAACAGTGAGGAATTCCTGGAAGCAATCCGGGAACGGCTGGAAGAGAGGTAAAAAAGGTGTTGCTGCACGTTCTGTGCAGCAACACGGTCTCGAATTTGGAGTCTCGGGTCACGGGTCGCGAGTCGCGGGCTTGTTGATGCAGAGCAAAAATCCGGTTTTGCAGATTCCGACCGATTTGGTCCTACCATCCTATAGAAAAACAACAAACGGATTAAACGTCCAAGCTCGCGACCCTTGGCTCGCGATCCGCGACCAAAGGGGGCCGTTGCTTATGCAACAGCCCCTTTTTTCAATAGGCTCTTTTTCCGTATACCGGGTGTTCTGTGGGCTTCAGGGTCAGGCGTTTGGCCAGTTCCACGGCTTCAGCCAGGTGCAGGTCAGTTTTGGTCCCGTGCTCTTCGAAGATGCACAGGGGATCGTCGCTGCCGATTTCGCTCCCGGGCATGTAGAGATATTGGTCATTGTCCCGGTCTCCTAAAACGAGACCGGCACGGAGCTCTTCGGCCATGATGACGGACATAGGATGTACCTCCTTCTCCTCGTTCATATTCATCCATTCTATCAGCTATGACATTCCCTGACAAGGGAATCTTTGGTATAATGATGGGGCAGATTCTGTAGGAAAGGAATGTGGTATCATGAACAAACCCATTGCCAGTATCGATGTGGGACGTGCCGCTTTGTGGATGGCATTGACGGCCACCCGGGAAGAAGAAGACCGGCTGAAGGAAAAATTGAAAGCGCAGGGATTCCGGGCCGCCGCTGTGGATTTTGGCGGAGAATTCCTTCCTTCCATCAAAAAAATCGTGGAGCGGGCTGTGGTAGCAGCAGAACGGCAGAATATCGTCACGGATTCTCATGTGGGAGCGGGTACGGTAGCCGGGGCCGCTCATGAAGCTCTGGAACAGATGATGACCAAGGCCATCGGATTCAATGTAGGAGGGAAAATCGGGGTAGCCCGTTATGGAGAGCACCTTTGTGTAGCCGTTTATATGAGTGTGGGCGTGCTGAATCTGAATGAACTGGGCGTCGCACTGGCCCATCGGAGCTTAGCCGGTATCGACTGAACCATTTTTTAGAAAAAAATCCCCTTGACACTTTTCATGTGTCTATGCTAGAATAAGTGAGTCGTCGGATGACGATAAAGAAATATGGTGGATATGGTGAAGCGGTTAACACACCGGATTGTGGCTCCGGCACGCGTGGGTTCGATCCCCACTATCCACCCCATATTTTTTTTATCTTTTTTGGGGCATAGCCAAGTCGGTAAGGCACGGGACTTTGACTCCCGCATGCGTTGGTTCGAGTCCAGCTGCCCCAGCCAAGTGATTCACTAGCTCAGTTGGTAGAGCACCTGACTTTTAATCAGGGTGTCCCGGGTTCGAGTCCCGGGTGGATCACCATTTTTTATATCTAAAAGGCGGCTGTGGCGGAATTGGCAGACGCGCCAGACTTAGGATCTGGTGTCTTCGACGTGCAGGTTCAAGTCCTGTCAGCCGCACCAATAAAATAGAGAACACAAAGGGCTGTTGCATAGGCAACAGCCCTTTACCAATCGGAGGAAAACAATATGGAAATTCGCTGTGCAAAATCCCAGGATGTGGACGCCATCGCCAATCTGGAAGCCACTTGCTTCCCTCAAGCAGAAGCGGCAACCAGGAAATCCATTGCAGATCGAGTGAAGGCCTATCCCGATCACTTTTTCCTGCTGTGGGACGGGGATCAGCTTGTGTCTTTTGTAAACGGCCTGGTGACCGATCAGCCGGACCTGACCGATGAGATGTATGAAAAAGCGGACATGCACCAGGAAGACGGTGCCTGGCAGATGATTTTCGGGGTGGATACGGATCCCCACCGCCGGAAACAGGGGCTGGCCAGCCAGGTGCTGGAAAAATTCATCGATGCGGCCCAGGAACAGGGACGGCAGGGAGTGGTGCTCACCTGCAAGGACCGCCTGGTCCATTATTACGCCAAATTCGGTTTCGTAGATGAAGGGATCTCTGATTCCACCCACGGGGATGTGGTGTGGCATCAGATGCGTCTGACCTTCAACCGGAAATAATAGCAGAGCGGGGGTGTAAAAAATTCACCCCCCGGTCACTAGTCTCTTGTCACTGGCCGATGGAAAGAACCCGTGGCAGACGGGTTCTTTCGAATAAAAAATAGGACTATGCTTTTCTTTTGGCCAGTGACAAAGTAGGGGCTGTGAAAAAATGAATCCTCATTTTTTCACAGCCCCTACTTTTTTATTCTACGATGATCTGACAGCTCTTCATCGTGTCCAGGACTGCCTGGTGGCTTTCTGGGGTAACTCCGGCACAGCAGCGGCTGTCTACTCGGATCTCCACTTCCGGCAGGGCCGCCTTCAGCAGCAGGGCATTGCTGACTACACAGATATCAGTGCAGAGGCCGATCAGTTCAATGCTTTGGATGGGACGGGCCTGGTTGATCTGCCGGAGTTCCTCTGCCAGCTTCCAAGAACCGAAACAGGGCTTCTGGATCACCGGCCAGTGGTGCTCCTGCTGGAGTTTTTCCAGACCTGGGATCAGCCGCCAGCCCGGTGTCCCTTTGATGCAGTGTTCGACCGGGAGACAGCGGCCTTCTTGGGTTTCCAGATAATCGCTGCCATGGGTATCCTGGGTGAAAATCACTTTGCCTGGAAAGTGGGCCACTTTTTTCAATACATTCAGGGTGATAGCTTGGGCCGCTTCCGAACCCAGGCTGCCCCCTACAAAATCATTCTGCATATCCACCACAATCAAAAAACGGTTTTCCATAAAACATCCCATCCTTTCACTCTTCACTCTTATCTTTCTTCTCCGGCCGCACTTCTACGATGATCTCCTGGACCCGGTGTTCGTTGGCCTGGGTCACGGTCACATGGAGGTTCCGGCAGTCGAAGGTATCTCCTTTTTTGGGAATGGTTTCCAAGGTATCTACCACCCAGCCGCTGATGGAATTGTTTTCCAAGCCGTACTCGTCGATATCCAGGTCCAGATATTTGAACAGATCGAACAAGTTGGCATTCTGGGAATTGGAAGAGCAGGAAACCAGGTACCGGTTCTTGCCCAGTTTCCGGAACGAAGAGACGGCCTTGTCGTGTTCATCCCAGATTTCACCTACCAATTCTTCTACAATATCTTCCGTAGTCACCAGGCCTCGGACCGTGCCATAACTGTCCATGACCATGGCCATTTCTACTTTGGCCTCCTGCAGGGTCTTCAGAACCCGGGAAATCTTGGTGGACTGATGGACCAGGGCTGCTTTCTTGATCTGCTTCTTCAGGTCGAAATGGGGATCCTGGAGATAGGCTGCAAAGAAATCTTTAGCGTGGAGGACACCGATGATTTCACTGTAATCATCTTTGAATACGGGCAGCCTGGAAAAACCGTGGCCGCTGAATAATTTCAGGGCTTCTTCCTTCCCTTCCGAAATATCCATGGCTACCATATCTACCCGGGGAGTCATGATTTCCCGCACCCGGATATCGCTGAACTCAATGGCGCTCTTGATCAGCTGGCTGTCCTGTTTGTTGATGCCGCCTCCGCTTTCCACTTCATCCACCATCAGCAGCAGTTCATCTTCTGTAGCATACTTGCGGGACACCTTTTTGCGCAGGCAATGGTTGAAGGCGGACTTCATCAGCCGGAAAAGGAAATTCAGCGGGGTGAACAGGATCACCAGCACACTGAGCAGCCGGGAACAGTCCATAGAATATTTTTCCGGAGCATCGCTGGCTACACTTTTCGGAATGATCTCTCCAAAAATGAGGATCACGATGGTGGTGAACACCGTAGCCAGAGCCAGACCGGAAGTGCCGAAAGCTGCGGTGGATACGGCTGCAGCCAGGGAAGCCGTGGCGATATTCACCACGTTGTTCCCGATCAGGATGGTGGACAGGGCATCATCGAAATGCTCCAGCAGCCGCAGAGCCCGCTGGGCTTTCCGGTTGCCGCTTTTGGCCTGGTTCTTCAGCCGCAGTTTGTTGGAACCGGTCAAGGCTGTTTCTGAAGCAGAAAAAAAGGCCGAAAAGGAAATGAAGACAAGAAGGATCAGCGTCAGAGCTGATGTGGGGATCTGCAAATCATCCATTTTATTACACTTCCTCCATATATTAATGTTATTATAGGAGAAAGTATGACAGCGGTCAATGTTCTATGCTATAATAGGAAAGCTATGGTTACTGAATCGATACTGAAACAGGCCCGGATCATCCAGTCCTTCCGACGGAGCATCGGCTTCGAAGTGAGGGAGGATGGTACCCTGGTGCTGCGGGTCCCCTATGGGATTTCCCAGCAGGAACTGGTACGGGTGGTGGCAAAAAAAGAAAAGTGGATCACAGGTGCCCAGGACAGGGTCCGTCGGGAACAGGCAGAACACCATACCTTGCAGCTTGTGGACGGCGAATCCTTCCTGTTGTTCGGCAAACCCTGCACGCTGCGGATCCGGCCTGGCAAAGGCTTTGCCCTGGAAAAGGGGGAAAGCCTTCTTGTGATGGGCCGGGAAGAAAATCGGGAAACGCTGGTCCGTTTCCTGAGCGGTCAGCTGGGAAAGGTGCTGCGGGAACAGGTGGGTCAGTATGCAGCCCAGATGCAGCTGCCCTTTCCGGTGGTAAAATGCAGCCGGGCCCGGTCCCGATGGGGGTACTGCAACTATAAGGGAGAACTGGGGTTTTCCTGGCCCCTGGTGTTCTGCCCCCGGGAAGTCATCGCCTATGTGGTGGTCCATGAACTCTGCCATATCCGGAACATGTCCCATAACAAAGCCTTCTGGCTCTCTGTTGCCCGGATCCTGCCAGATTACCGGGAACGGGAGAAGTGGCTGAAGGTCCATAGAAAGGTCATGAGTACATTATGAGCATTAACAAAAAAATTCTCCTTTGTTTCATCGCTTTGGTCGTAGTGGGAGTGGTGTCCCTGACGCTGCTCCATCGGAGCCCCAAATACCTGGAACAGCAGCAGCAGGCCCAGCAGGCACAGACAGTCCATTCCCAGGATACAAAACTGCCCTATGATTATCTGAACAATGTCATCGCCCAGAGCGGGGCTGCCTGTTCCGTCTATTACCATTCTCTGGAGAATGACGATGTGTTCTATAATTATTCGGGAAAAATGCCAGCGGGGGATATGGTGCGTCTTTACGTAGCAGCAGGCGTACTGAAACAGGTGGAAGACAAGGACCTGTCTTTGGAGGAAGTCTATACCCTGCGGGAAAAAGATTTCCGCCCAGACAGTCCAGCTCTGGGGAAACTGCCGGTGGGCAGCCGCCTGACGGTACGGAACCTGCTGGAAGATATGCTCCTCCAGAATGACGCCACAGCTTTGTACAAACTGATCTGGATTGCGGGGCGGGAGGATCTGAATGGCTGGCTGGCCAAACAAGGGTATGCGGATACCGTGATCGGGACCCATCAGCTGCCTTTAGGGGAAAATGGGGAAGACGCCCTGGCTCCCCAGGAGAAACGCCAACTCAGCTATACTTCTGTGAATGATCTGGTGACCCTTTTGACACGGCTGTATGAGGGGAAATGTGTTTCCCCCAAACAGGATGGCTATCTAGTGGGCCTGCTCCGGAAACAGCCGGCCCGGGACATGCTGGGGGCGTTGCTGCCCAAAAAGGCCAAAATCGCCGGACTCCAGTCCGAGCGGGGAGCTGTACTGGGATCTGCTGGCATCATTTACGGCAAGGAAAAATATGTGCTGGCCATCTTGATGGATAAAGCCGTGCGGCCGGAAGAAAGCCGGAAGACCATCAACCAGATCTCTTCAATCATATTCAATACAGTCAATGACAAAGAGGTGTTCAAGAAATGAAGAAAAAAGTCGATGTGGCCATTATCGGCGGCGGCCCGGCTTCTATTTATGCTGCCTATGAATTTGTCCTGAAATATCCTGAAGTGAAAGTCATGATCCTGGAAGAAGGCCATGCCATCGATTTCCGGAACTGTCCTATCATTGCTGGAAAAGTAGAAAAATGTGTCCGCTGCACCCCTTGCAGCATCATGCGGGGCTTTGGAGGAGCCGGGGCGTTTTCTGATGGGAAATACAACTTCACCACAGAATTCGGCGGATGGCTCAGTGATTACATCCCCAAGAAAACGGTGATGGAACTGATCGATTATGTAGACGGGATCAACTTGAAACACGGAGCTCCCGGAGAAGTCTACTCCACCAAAAATTGTAAAATCGGGCGGAAAGCGTTAGGGGTCGATCTGCACCTCCTGAATGCCAAGGTCCGCCATCTGGGTACGGACAATAACCGAAAGCTGATGGCCAGCATCTACCGGTTCCTGCTGGAACAGGGCATCGAGATCCAGTGCGATACCCAGGTAGAATCCTTCCGCCCCTGCCAGGAAGGATACGAGGTGATGCTGAAAGACCGGGAAGAAAGCATCCTGTGCACGTACCTGATCGGAGCTCCGGGCCGGGCGGGAGCCGAATGGTTTTCGGATCAGTGTGAGGCCCTGGGCCTGGAACTCACCAACAACCAGGTGGACGTGGGTGTCCGGGTGGAAGTGCCGGCTGCTGTCTTCCAGGAAATCACAGATGAAGTCTATGAAGCTAAGCTGGTGTACCGGACCAAGGGATATGGCGACCGGGTACGGACCTTCTGCATGAATCCCAATGGTTACGTGGTGGCAGAAAACACCGACGGTATCGTCACTGTCAACGGCCACAGCTTCAGCGATCCCAAAAAGAATAGCGGCAATACCAATTTTGCTCTTTTAGTGAGCAACCGGTTCACGGAACCCTTTAAAGAACCCCACCGCTATGGCAAACACATTGCTTCGCTGTCCAATATGCTGGGAGGAGGGGTCCTGGTCCAGCGTTTCGGAGACCTGATCAAAGGCCGGCGGACCAATGCCCACCGGCTGGGACAGAGCTTCCTGCGGCCCACTCTCAATGCAGTGCCGGGGGATCTGAGCCTGGTGCTGCCCAAACGGCACCTGGACAACATCATCGAAATGATCTATGCTCTGGATAAGGTGGCTCCAGGGACGGCCAATGACGATACCCTTCTGTATGGGGTAGAAGTGAAGTTCTACAGTTCCCGGCTGGAGCTGGATGACCAGTTGGAGACGAAACTGCCGAATTTCTTCGCCATCGGAGATGGCGCCGGCATCACCCGGGGCCTGAGCCAGGCCAGTGCCAGCGGCGTGTATGTGGCCAGGATCATCGGGGAGAGAATGAAGCAAAAGTAAAAATTACAGGGGGGTGTTGCACATAACGTGCAGCACTCCCTTTTCATATCTGCCCCAACCGGCGGACCATGCTTTCCCGCAGCATCTTGGAGCGATGTTTGGCCAACGGGAGGATCCTTCCGTTCAGCAAGGTCACTTCTTCTCCCCGGATGTTGCGGATCCAGTGGAGGTTCACCATATAGCTCCGGTGGATCCTCAGGAAATTGTACCGCTGGAGGCGGACTTCCAATGCTTTGATAGACTCCCGATAGATAAAACAGCCCTGTTGGGTCGCCAACAGGATCCTGGATCCTTCGGATTTGAAATAGAGGATCTCTTTCAGCAAGACATGATGCAGCCCTTCCCAGTTGCTGAACAGATAGGAACGGTTTTGGGGATAGGAATGGCTGCCCATCAACTGCTGCAGATCTCGTTGGAAGAGAAAAGGGGCCACGGATCTGTGATAATAGCGGTACAAAGGGATTTCATACCCTGCTAAAGAATCTTGGATATCGTTGGAAATGACCATAATGGGCACGAAAGAATCATAGTGGCGCAGTGCCCGGGCGATTTTTAGATGGAGATGTTCCCCCTGGAAAGCCCCCAAGACGACCAGGTTGAAATGGATCTTGCGGCGGCAGGTTTCGATCAAGGCCTTGCCATTGGAAAAAGAGTAGATCTTCATAGCATCAGTGGGGTGCGGCAGTTGATGGATATAGTGGGTGAGCTGCGCGATACAGGTACGGTCATTGTCACATAGGGCAATATGGAACATGATGGAATCCTCCGTTCTTATATATTTTTAAAAGTTGACACTTGTATAGTATATCATAAATCTTCACAAAAGGCAGAATATTATTTTAATTTGTGCATCCTCCATGGATGAGTAAAGTTTTTGCAAGCATTTTTCTCCAGGTTACGGTATAATACTGACAGTGAATCATGCTCGGCCGGTCCGATACAGGATATGGCTGAGAGAGAAGGGGCGCACACCATGTCGACTTGCCAGGAAGACCGGATGATTTATCACTATTGTTCGACCAGCGGATTTTTCAATATTTTACGGAACCAATGTCTTTGGCTGACGGAAGCTTCTTTTACCAATGATGCCTGGGAGAATCGGATGCTGGATCCTGTCTTCGAACGGGCTCTGGCAGGACTTGTGGAAGATGGTGAAATCCAACAGGGACAGATGGAGACGGCCCGGGACTTGTACTATCGCCATTCGGCCTGCTTCATCTATCTAGGATGCTTTTCGGAAGAGGGGGATATCCTGCCTCAATGGCGCTCCTATGCCGATGACGGACAGGGGTTCGCTATCGGATTTTCTTCCCGGGAGATGGATTTCGATTGTTCCACCGTCCATCTGAATGCGGATTTTGCCAATAAATACTATCTGAAGAAGGTCATCTATATGCAGGAGGGCAGTGGAGACCAGTTCCTTTCCCTGGCCCAGAACTGGATCCGGATGCGCCTTACCCGTGGAAAACATTTGAACGAACGGGAAATCCGCCGGGCCATTGCAGACGATGCAGCGTTTTCTTCCCTACGGTTTTACTGCAAGGATGCTAGTTTCGCTTCGGAAAAGGAGCTCCGGGCGCTGTGGCTCCCTGTCTTACTGAAAGATGCCGAGGGGAATATGGCGGCAGGCAACCGGAAAGCCTACCGGCAGATCCATTTCCGTCCGGAACCGGGCCGGCTTGTCCCTTATACAGAAATGCCTTTTGCAAAAAGCAGTGTCCGGGAAATTGTCCTGGGCCCGAAAAATGAAATGAAAGAACAACTGGATATCTTGAAGATGTTCCTGGCCGCCAATGGATATGATGACCGGAACATCCAGCTGAAGATATCTAGGAGTTCCTATCGATAAGGAGAATACATATGCAGAATTTTGCTTTTACCTCCCCTTCTGTGCTGGAGATCCTCTACGACGCCCTGGATGAACGGGGACGGCTGCCTCGGGACTTTTCCCTTCGGCAGGCTCTGGATCCGGCAGGGACAGAACAGGGATTTTACTATTGCGACGGGTTCATGGAAGGGAGCATCACGGGCTTGGACAAGGGCCAAGAGGAAAGCCCCGAATTGCTGGATGTGCTCCGTCAGGCCGTGGCGGGAGAATACGACCGGGCAGTCCAGGAGCTGAAGGCTTTCTTCAGTGATGAAGAAGGACACCTGATGAATGCCTATGTGACCTCTGTCCAGCAATGGATCGATGACCATCGGGATACCCTGGATCCGGAACCTCTGATCTGGTTCGCTGACCAGCTGCTCCAGGAAGCGGACCAGAGCGAAATCATCAAATTCGCCCTGAGCCTCTTGGAATTTTTCGACCTGTACCAGGAAAAAGGACTGGCAGACGAAATCCGTCTCCTGGCCAAATGCAATGAATTCACCCTGTTCTGTGTGCGGAATTTCCTCCAATGGGAAGATGGACAGGAGGAAATCTGGCAGATTGTCCGGCAAGTGTATGGCTGGGGACGGATCGCCGCCCTGGAATATCTGGATCCTCGGACTGTCCAGATCCGCCAGTGGATGCTGGAAGAAGGCTGGGACAATGATGTGAACCCGGAATATACGGCCTGGCTCCTGGCTGACAATGTGGACCTGGTAGGGGCACTGGAACAGCCCACCTTGACGTCCAAAGCCTTCGAAGGGGCGGAAGCCCTGGTGGATGCCCTGCTGGTGGATGAACCAGTGCCCGGGATTTCCCGGATCCAGCAGCCCGTGAAGCTGCTGACGGAATTTCTCCGGCACTGTGAAGAACAGGAAAAAGAACTGGAAGAGTATCAGGTGATCCTCCATATCCTCCAGTATGCCCAGAACCGGCTCAGCGGAAAGGAACAGGAAACAGTGAAACAGGCCTGCGGCAAGCTGCTCCTGTCCTTTGCCTGTGCCCAGACTATCCAGCAAGCCATGAAAAAAGGGGAGGGCTTTGAAATGGCCCGGACCCTGGACCTGCCCTATGCCCAGCAGGCAGTGGAACTGGTGCTCCAGGCCCCCCTGGATCATGTAGACCTGCTGCCCTATGCTCTCACCGGGGACAGGCACCATGACCATCATGTGATGGAACTGTATGAAGCACTGATCCCCGGCTTTACAAAGGCTTTTAGAGAGAAAAAGGAGGGGGAAATTTCTCTCCAGGAACAGCTGAACGGAGTCTATATGGACCTGAACCGGATCCTCAGCCAGATGTACGGATTCCCGGGCACCGGCGAGAAGCTCTTCCTCACGGCTCTCCAGTCCCCGGCCCTGATGAACCGAAATACCGCCCTGGAGATCCTGGCCCAGTGGAAAGACCTGGGGTACCAGCTCAGTGGGGAAATCCGGGAGGGAGTGGAAAAATTGCTGCTCCAGGAAGAGAACCCGGATGTAAAAGAAAAAGCGGAGAAGCTGTTAAAGTAGTTGACAGCTTTTCCCATCTTTGTTATACTATACAAGCTTTCTCACTGAGAAAGCAGCAGACAATGCCCTTTGCAGCGGCGGACTGTTTCAACTGAAACAGAGAAAGAAAAAAGTTGTTGACAAAGATATGGAAATCTGCTAATATGTAATAGCTGTCGCTGAGGCAGCGAGACGAACTTTGAGAACTGAATATTGTTGACAGATGTGCGGGTCAAGTCACCTTTACGGTGATGAGATCGAGTC